>PUOG01000121.1 GCA_003552745.1 Spirochaetaceae bacterium | reverse complement strand
CGCCTCGATCATGATCGTATCGCCGTCTTCGACGAGCGATGCGGCCGCCTGCGCGATGCGACGCTTCTCCTCTTCGTTCGAGCGGGCGTGATTCATAATGTCGGGGTGAATCGCCGGAATGGCACCGCCCCACGTGCGAACGAGCAGCCCCTTCTCCGAGAGTCCGCTGAGGATAGTGCGGGTGGTCACCTGCGACACACCGAGCATCTCGCTCATCGCCGAGACGCTGCTGTCACGTCCGTCCATCAGCAACTTCAGAATCTTCTGTTCACGTTCGCTTAGGTTATGAATCATGCTCGATTTGCTTTCGAACTACTAACGAATATGCTACACTATACAGCCATATCGTCGGTGGCGCAATGCCGGGCGATGAATCGGAGGTAGATGTTGATGGATGATGCGACGCGTGCCGAAACGTTGATTGAGGTGATCGCTCCGGCGATCCGTGGTGCGACCTACGACGGGCAGGCCGGAAGGGTGGTGCGATTCGTCGAGCCCGGCGGTGAGACCGGCAGCCCCGCGACCGGCCGAACTCAGTCGGACACGGCGGCCGCTCGGACGCTTCAGGTCGATGTCGATGCGGCGGCGACGGAGGCGGAGATCATCTCGTCTGTCGCTACCTCGCTTTCCGAGTATCGCCGGAGCCACGGCGACGTTCCGGCACGAGTGGCTGTGGCGGGCACCGGCGAGTTCGAGATCGCCCCGCTCGCGCAGCCGGTGGGAACAGCGATGCCGTCGAGCGTAGCGAACAAGGTGTGCGTTGTAACCGGCGGCGCGCGCGGATTCGGCGAGCAGATCGCCCGCTCGCTGGCGGCCGATGCGGCGGCGGTGTTCCTCGTCGATCTCGACGAGGCCGGCGCCTCCGCACTGGCCGTCGAGCTCAACGAGACGCACGGCCGTGAGGTGGCGTTTCCCCTCGCGGCGAATGTCGCCGATGAAGCCTCGGTCGCAGCGCTTGTCGGCACGGTCATACGGCGCGCCGGCGGCATCGATCTCTTTGTCAGTAACGCCGGCGTGCTTCGTGCCGGGAGCGTGAAGGAGCTCTCCTACGACGACTTCCGCCTCGTGACCAACGTAAACTACGATGCCTTCTTTCTGTGCACGAAGCACGCGGCACCGGTCATGGCGCGGCAGTTCGCCGCCGCCCGCACGGCGGCCGCACGGGGAGCGGCCGCACGCGAGACCGCCGCCGACGCCGAAGCAGCAGCTCCGAGCACCGCAAACCGGTCGTCCGACGCCGAAGCAGCAGTCGCCGAGGACGGCGCGGCGGATTCCGGCCCCGCCGGCGACAACGCCTATCAGAGCGACATCATCCAGATAAACTCCAAGTCCGGTCTCGTCGGATCGAATCGAAACGCAGCCTACGCGGGCAGCAAGTTCGGCGGCATCGGACTCGTTCAGAGCTTTGCCCTCGAGCTGATCGAGGACGGCATCAAGGTAAATGCGATCTGTCCGGGCAACTTCTTCGACGGCCCGCTGTGGTCCGATCCGCAGAACGGGCTGTTCGTGCAGTATCTGCGCGCGGGCAAGGTGCCGGGCGCCGAGACGGTGGCCGACGTCAAGCGAGCCTACGAGGCGAAGGTGCCGATGGGCCGCGGCTGCCGCGGTGTAGATGTCATGCGGGCGCTGCGCTACGTCGTCGGCCAGCGCTACGAGACCGGCCAGGCGGTTCCGGTGACAGGCGGGCAGGAGATGCTCCGGTAGGCCGATATTGACTATTCGCCTGCAAGGGCATATATCGTATATGTGAATCTTCCGCGATCGCGTCGAGTTCTGTTGAACGTCATAGTTGTGCTTCTTCTCGCCGTTGCCGTCGGGGTCGGCGGTACGCTCGGAATCGCGCTCGCGC
Organism: Spirochaetaceae bacterium; assembly: GCA_003552745.1. GTDB lineage: Bacteria > Spirochaetota > Spirochaetia > DSM-27196 > SKKC01 > SLAN01. Next base: position 8,056 of record PUOG01000121.1, on the reverse strand, counting down.
TCAGTGCCAACATCACCGATTTCGATATGCACGGCGATCTCGATGTGGCGTTGCCCTCGAGGCTGTACGATCGGCACGGGCGGCTCATTACCGAGTTCTTCGCCGCCGAGCGGCGGGAGATGATCTCGATCGACGATCTGCCGAAGCACCTCATTCATGCTCTGCTCGTACGCGAGGACCGCACGTTCTTCCGTCACAACGGCTTCAGCATCCGCGGCACCTTTCGAGCCGGCTGGAACATCGTGACCGGCCGCTATGTCTCCGGCGGGAGCACGATTACCCAGCAGCTTGCCGGCCACATCTTCGACGACCGCGACGATATTTCGATCGCGCGCAAGATTCGCGAGTTGTGGTGGGCGTTCCAACTCGAACGCCACTGGACGAAACACGAGATACTCGAAGCGTATCTGAACCGGATGTACTTCGGGCATAACACGTACGGTGTGGAGGCGGCGAGCCAGTTCTACTTCGGCCGCTCCGCCCGGCATCTTACGCCGGCCGAGTCGGCGATGCTCGTCATTCAGCTTGCAAACCCTGCTCGCTATTCACCGCTGCGGCATCCGCAGCGAGCCCGTACCATGCAGCGCGTGGTCCTCAACGGGATGGTCAGGGCGGGCTATCTGAGCGCCGCGCAAGCCGACGACGCCTTCGAAGCGTACTGGCAGAGCTACGATTTCACCCGTGCGGCGATCTCGAGCGCCTTTCTCGATCGCCGGGACGAGGCGCCGTACTTCAGCGAGTACGTGCGCGAGCGACTCGAGGCCGACATTCTGCTCGGTGTGCCGGTCGATATCCACCGATCGGGGCTGTCGATCTACTCCACACTCGATCTGCAGCACCAGCGACTCGCCGAAGAGAACGTACGAGCCGGTCTCGATCGGGCAAACGCGAGTGTGGCCTTCGACCGTGCCCGTGCCTCGGACCGGGTTTCCGCCGATCTGGTGTCGATCATCGACCTGCTGGGATTGAGCCTCGACAAGCCGGAGCTTCTCGTTTCCGCTCCGCGAAGCCGGCAACTCGCGGTCGATTACTATCTCGAATCGCTCGCGCCGTTGGTGGGGATCAGTTCGCTCCTTTTTTCGTCGACGGTATCGGACGGACTGCATCAGGCGACTCGCAGTAGCGTCTGGCAACAGCGCACACGCGCACCGCGCGAACAGGTGCAGGGGGCGCTCGTGACGCTCGAGAACGATACCGGCCACATAACCGCCATGGTCGGTGGTGCCGGGTTCGAACGGATCGATCAGCTCAATCGCGCTATCGCCGGCCGACGCACCCCCGGTTCCGCATTCAAGCCGCTCTACTACGTCGCCGCTCTGGAGGATGGGATCATCACGCCCGCCACCGTGCTCTACGATGCGCCGACCGCGTTCCGGAACCTCGATGGCACGCTCTACATGCCGCGCAACTATGCGGGCACGTGGAACGGCCCGGTCAGCGTGCGCACCGCGATGTCCCGCTCGCTGAATATTCCGTCGGTGCAGGTCTTCCACCGGCTCGGTTTCACGCGGGCGCTTTCCACGTCGGCTGAGCTGCTCGGGATTTCGTCGGACCAGATGGCCGGGCGCGGCCTGGAACGGCGCTATCCGGTGGCGCTCGGAATCGCCGGGGTCAGTCCACTGGAGATGGCACGGGCGTTCGCTGTCTTCCCGAATCTCGGGATGCGCGTCGATCCGCTCGCGATCCGCTATGTCGCGGACTCCCGCGGTCGCGTGATCGCCGAGCCGGAGCGCGATCTGCGGATCGAACAGCGGCGGATGGGTTCTGATGCCCGTATTGTATCGCCGCAGGCTGCCTACCTCATGACACATATTCTCGAAGATACATTCGTCACCGGTACGCTCCGCGCACGCGACCCGATCGTTCCGATGGCGGCGAAGTCCGGTACGACGCAGAACTGGGCCGACGGCTGGGTCGTCGGATCTTCGACGCGGTATACGACCGCGATCTGGTACGGGTTCGACCGCGGTGGGCGCACGCTCGGTACACAGCAGTTCGGCGCGGCACTCGTCGGTCCGGACTGGGAGCGCTACATGAACGCGATCCACGCGCGCTTGCCTGCCGAATCGTTTACGAGACCGGACGGGATCGTCGAGGTACTCGTGTCGGCGAGGACCGGGCTTCTCGCACCGCCGGACTACCCGGGTCCCACGCGCAAGGAGCTCTTTGTTTCCGGCACCGAACCGACCCGGTTCGCCGCCGGCGCTGCCGAGCAGCGTGACGCCGCGGCGGCGAGCGCCGGCCGTCTCGCCCGCCCGCTCGCCTCGCGAGGTCTGCTCCCCCTCGACGAACGGCTCGAGCGCCGGATTCCGACGCTCGACTCGCTGCTCGGCCCCGTCGCAACGCCGACGGCGGCGCCGGAAGAAGAAACATCGTTGGACACAGAGTGGGACGACTTCAACCCGCTGTTGGACTGACCGGAGGTACGAGCGAGCGCTGCACGACGACGCTACTGTGGAAGTGTCTCGCGAAGCAGGCGCAGCCAGTTTCCGTGGAAGATGAGGTCCCGATCCTCGCTACTGTAGCCTCGATCCTCGAGGATCGCGTCGAGTTTCTGCAGGTCGGCAATCGTGTCGAGTCCGGCGGGAGTCTGCTCGCGACCGAAGCCTCCGTCGAGATCGCTGCCGATGCCGCTGTGCCGGCACGTTCCGGCCAGATTGCAGATATGATCGATGTGATCGGCGGCTGCCTCCAGCTCGACGATATCCCCCATTCCCGCGCCTGCCCGACACTCGCTGTGGAGCATCCAGGCGTCGAGTGCAAGTCCGATCACTGCATCGCGCTCGATCAACCGCGTGATCTGGTCGTCGGTAAGCTGGCGTTGCCGGGGCACGAGTGCCCGACAGTTGTGGTGGCTCGCGATAACTCGTCCGTCGAAGTGCTCGAGCGCATCGGTGAAGCTCTCGTCGCTGAGATGCGTTACATCGAGGATCATGTTTAACCGCTCGAATTCGCGAAGTAATGCGTGTCCCGCTTCGGTCATCGGCCCCTGAAAGCCGGTACCGACCGCATAGGTGCTCCGACCGTAGTGCACCGGTCCGACCGCCCGCAGACCCTGTTCATACCAGCGGCTGGTCTGCTCGGGCGTGACGATCGGATCCGCACCCTCCATGGTCACGATCAGCCCGATAGGCAGCTCGTGCGGTGTCGCACCCTCGGCGCTCCAACGCTGCCAGTGGGATTCCAGTTGCGATCGGGTAAGGATAACGGTTACGTATCCCTCCTGCTCGAGTTGCCGATAGTAGGCGAGCTGGCCTTGTGCGGCGGCGTGCGCATGCGCCCGGCTCGGGTAGTCGAGTGCCCTGCGCGACGATCCGTCGGCCGGAATGCCGACCTGCTGCGTCGCCGTGTCGAGATCGACGGACGGGGGAAGCACGGCACCGGGTGGCACCGCACGCGCGAGCAGCGTCGCGAAACAGAGCGCGACGTTGCCACGTCGCAGCTCGTCGATCGTAACCGTCGCATTTCCGCGGGCGCGGTGATCGCTCATGTGCTCTTCGCTGCGACGCAGCTCATCGAGCCGAAGGGTCAGATCGCGATCCCATCCGAGTGCGCTCCAACTGAGATCGAGATGAGCATCGATGATCGGGCGCGCGGAGGGCATCTGCTCGAGCATGCGGCACCGGTCCATTTCCGTCAAGGCGGCGTCTCAACCGCCTCAACCGAGAGGCGGCCGGTCTTCGTGGCGATGATCGCTCGATGCCCCCCGAGCTCTTTCGCCTCGTAGAGGCAGTGGTCGGCGATGCGGCGCCAGTCATCGACGCTTTTTCGATCGGCATAGGCGGAGCCACCCATCGACGCGGTGATTTTGTGTCGGCGGTCGCGATAGTGTGTGTCGATTGCCGCGATGAGGTTGGCTGTGGCGCTCTTCAACCCTTCGAGAGAGGTTCCGGGAAGAAGAACGACGAACTCGTCGCCACCATACCTGAACACCCGGTCCTCGAGTCGCGTCGAGGTTCGGAGCAACGCGGCGAAATCCTGCAGTATGCGATCCGCCTCGAAGTGACCGAGCTCATCGTTGACCGGTTTGAAGTTGTCGATGTCGATAATGAGCAGCGAATAAGCGATCGCATGCCGCTGCGCAGCCGCGACCGCGACATTCATCTCGTAATCGAGGCTGCGGCGGTTTTCGAGACCGGTCAACGCATCCTTCGTCGCCCACTGCAGCGCCCGGTTTAGCTGTGTGAGATTTCGGTGCGAGAACAGCATGCTGAACACGATCGCCGCCAGCGAAGCGCTGAAGAAGCCGAACATCTGTACGGTGGAGGTAAAGACTGATGTCGGAGCCGAGAGATCGCGCAGTGCGATCGCGACAAGCGCAGTCACCGTTGCGACGAGCGCGAGACGGGGAGGACAGAGATAGAAAGTGAACATGAGCACGGGGAAAATCCAGACCGCACCGTCAATGCCGAGCTCGTACGATACGGCGGCCGCACCGGCGGTGAGGAAGAGCGAAACGACGATGCCGGGTATCCTGGTTGTACGTCGAAGACGTGTGTACGCGGCCGTCGCGACGGCTACGATCACGATCAGTGCGTCCACTACCGCGACGAAATAATCGCCGACAACAAATCGATATACGGTAAACGGTGTGACGAATACCGCGGTCAGGATGCCCACGAACGTGATCAGAGCGATGTGAAATCGTTCGTTCATGCTGTCGTCGAGCATTCCGTTCGTCATGGAGATGACCCGTTCACGTCTCGAATTCTCGCGAGCATACCGGAATTTCGCAATTACGAACATACCTTCAACTCTACGTCCCGGATATGGGACAAATTGCCCGCAAGGCATTCACTCCGGCGGCCCGAACGGAGTACACTCGGGCGTTCCATGATAGCGATTCTCCGCCGCCTCTGGCCGGTTGTCCGCCGATATCGTAAGAACCTCCTGTACGGGCTGACCTCCATGGTCCCGTTCGATCTCGTTGCGTACTTCGTTCCGCTCGTCATCGGCTATGTAGTCGACTACGTCTATCCCGATATCATCGCCGGAGGGCCGCTCGGACCGCTCTGGATCGCCTGTGGTGTGCTTGTGCTCGCCGGGCTCCTTCGCGGCGTGAGCGCCCACCTCATGATCCGGAACTTCTGGTCCGTCGCCGAGTCGGTCGTTCAGGACCTGAGAAACGAGCTTTACGAGAAGCTGCAGCATCTCGATCTGACGTACTACGACCGGGCCCGAACCGGCGATCTCATGTCGCGGGTGACCTACGACATTCAGCTTCTGCGTAACTTCTTCTCCTTCGGTATCGAGCACCGGGTTCGCATCTTCGGCATAACGATCACGATCTTCGCCCTCATGCTGTGGCAGGACTGGCGCCTTGCGCTTGCCGTCTACGCGGTACTTCCCATCTTCTTTGCGATAATCCTCCACTATAGCCGGCGCATGCGCGTTGCGGTTAAACGGAAGCAGGAGCAGATGGGCCATCTCAATGCGCGAATCCAGGAGAACGTCACCGGCATTCGGGTGGTAAAGGCGTTCGCCATGGAGCAGGCGGAGATCGACCGGTTCGACGGTGAGAACACCGAAATGCTCGAAAAGGATCTCGGGCTGGCCACGCTGCAGGTATTGCTCAATCCGATTCTTCTTCTTACCGACGGAGTGGGGGCGCTGATCATACTCCTTTTCGGCGGCTACCAGGTGGTAACCGGTGCAATGAGTCTCGGTGTGCTCTTTGCCTTCGTATCCTATCTCGGCGTCATGCGCTTTCCCATGCTCATACTCGCGTTCAATACCTCGCTCGTGAATCTCGCCGCCGGGGCGTGCAACCGACTCGCCGAGATCCTCGATACGCCCGATCAGAAGCGCTACGATACCGGCACGTGCACCGAACCGATCAGAGGCAAGGTCGAGTTCGACCACGTACGCTTCGAATACAGTTCCGGCGCACCGGTCCTGCAGAATCTCTCGTTCACCATCGAACCGGGCGAGCGGGTAGCGCTCTTCGGGCTGACCGGTGCCGGCAAGAGCTCGCTTATCTCGCTCATACCGCGATTCTATCTGCCGACCTACGGCCGGATTCTCATCGATGACCGCGATATCACCGAATGGGATCTGCGCTGGCTTCGCTCGCAGATCGGCACCGTGTTACAGGAGACCTTTCTCTTTTCGGCGAGCATTCGCGAGAACATAGCCTTCGCGAAACCGGAGGCGACTCAGGCGGAGATCGAGCAGGCGGCGCGGTACGCGCACATTCATGAGTTCATCGAGTCGCTGCCGGACGGCTACGAGACGATCGTCGGCGAGTACGGCGTCGGGCTCTCCGGCGGCCAGAAGCAGCGAGTGGCGATCGCACGCACGCTCCTCCAGGACCCGCGCCTTCTCATTCTCGACGACTGCACATCAAGCCTCGATGCGGTAACCGAGCGGAAAATCCAGGACGAGCTTCGCGAGCTGATGGACGGTCGCACGACGATACTCGTGGCCCAGCGGGTTTCCACACTTGCGCTCGCCGACCGCATCATCGTGCTCGAAGACGGTGCGATCAGCGACATGGACTCGCACGACCGGCTCATCGAGCGCAACGAGCTGTACAGAACCACCTACTCGGCGCAGACCGCGGCACCGGGAAGCCCGATCCAGGAGGCAACCGAATGATCAGCAAGGGTCGGGTAGAACACATCCTCGTCGATAACGATAAGGAAACCGCGGAGTTCGACTGGCAACTGTTCAAACAGTTCGCCGCCTATTTGAGACCGTACATCAGACAGTTACTGGTGATGTATACGCTCGCGATTCTGAATGTCGTCTCCACGGTGCTCATCCCGATCGTGCTGCGACACGGCATCGATACCCACATTGCAGCAGGCGATGTGCCCGGTCTCATTAGAGTGTCGGTTCTGCTTCTCGGCCTGGTCACGGTTCTCTACCTCTCCGCAAGGGGACAGGGTCTGCTGATGGTACGGATCGGGTATCGTGTTCTCTACGAGCTGCGGCGCGATCTCTTCGGCAAGCTGCAGTACCTCTCGTTTCGCTACTTCGACCACGAACGGGCGGGCAAAATAATGAGTCGCCTGACCAACGATGTTCAGGTGCTCGAGGAGCTGCTTCAAGCCGGCCTCGATACGATCGTGGTCGACGCTTTCATGATCGTCGGTATCACCGCTGCGATGTTCATCCTCGATGCACGACTCGCCCTCATTCTCCTCTTCACGATTCCTGCTTTCGCCGTTCTGGTGTTCGGTCTGCGAACGCGAATACTCAATGCCGGTCGCCGGATTCAGCGGAAGCTCGGAGCGGTGAACGCGTTTCTCAACGAGTCGATTTCCGGGATCAAGGTCATCCGCGCGTTCGCCCGAGAGGAAGCGAATACCGCGATGTTTCACGAGATCAACGGAGACTATGTAGCGCAGGCGCGAAGCTTCTATCCCCTTCTCGCGATCTTCTGGCAGAGCGTGGCCACGCTCGCTACAATCGGCCCGGCGATGGTGCTGGCAGGAGGCGGGCTGCTCCTCGCGCAGGGGACGATCACGCTTGGGGTCATAGCCGCCTTTCTCACCTACATCAACCGCTTCTTCCAGCCGATGCAGAAGATCAGCAACATGATAAACCAGCTCAGCCGCGCGATGGCGTCGGCCGAGCGGGTGTTCGAGATCATCAACCAGGAGCCCGACATCGTCGATGCGCCGGGCGCGAGGCGAGATGTTGCGATTAGCGGCGAGGTGGAGTTCCGGAAGGTCTGGTTCGCCTACGAAGGCGATGAGTACGTCGCACGCGATCTGACCTTTCATGTAGAGCCCGGCGAAACGGTAGCCATCGTCGGTCCGACCGGCGCCGGGAAGACAACCATCATAAATCTGCTTTGCCGCTTCTACGATCCGATTCGCGGCCAGGTTCTCGTCGACGGCTACGATCTGCGCGAGCTCGACCAGAGTGCTTACCGCTTTTACCTTGCGGTAGTCATGCAGGAAACCCGAATCTTCTCCGGGTCGGTGATCGAGAACATCCGCTTCGGTCGTCCGGATGCCTCCGACGAAGAGGTTCGCGAGGTCGCGAAGCGAATGGGTATTCACGAGATGATCGAGGCGATGCCCGACGGTTACCGGACCGAAATCGG
>PUOG01000239.1 GCA_003552745.1 Spirochaetaceae bacterium | reverse complement strand
TCGGTATCTGTTCCGGCGGACCGCATGCATATACTTGCGCAGCATCGGCGCCTTTTCGTAAAATAGCTGCATAATGAGTGTATTCGATCGAACAGCCGTGCCTTCCACCCTCTTTGAACTATCTGATCAGGTCAGTCGTGTACTCGGGCAGACCCGTGTCACGATCCCGACCTCACGAGATCACCTGCTCGACCTGACCTTCGGAGAGGAGGGCAGCGACGAGTTCGAGGTCGCCTACGAGGTGGAGGGACGAGGGCGATTAGTCGAGGTGGTCGTCACGCGCTGCAAGAACGGCGTCTCGGTGAACTACACCGAGGCGTATATGCGTCGCCGCGACCCGGAGGCGATGGTTATCGCCGACGACCATGAAACCGACAAGGCGCGTTTCGCCGATCGTTTCGACTATCCGTTCGAGGAGGTTCGCACGCAAACGCTCGAATGGCTTGCCTCACAGCTCGGCTTGATCGTCATGCCGTTCCGGGCCGGCGGAGGGCCGGACGGCTATCCTTCGATGATCATTGCACCGGAGAATGCCGGATTCTTCGTCACCGCGCTCGCGGATCTTCAGGGGTTCATTCCGCGCGATGCGCTTTCCGAAGGATTCCAACCGACATCGATCATATTCGTCGCTCCTCCGTTTCGCCACACACACTTCTCCGGGAAGCAGCTGGTGGTACACAACCGCCTCGACGGCATGCACGAGGTTTTCTCCTACAATCTCTACCCCGGCCCGAGCGCAAAGAAGGGAGTCTACGGGGTGTTGCTCGCCCACGGTGAACGGGAGGGATGGGCAACGCTGCACAGCTCGGCGGTGCGGCTTATAACGCCGTACGACAACGAGTTCGTAATCATGCACGAGGGCGCGAGCGGTGGCGGCAAGAGCGAGATGACCCAGGAACTTCACCGGGAAGCGGACGGCCGGGTCCTGCTCGGTAGCGATACGGTTACCGGCGATGAGCTCTACCTCGAGCTCTCCGATACCTGCGATCTGCATCCGGTCACCGACGATATGGCGCTTGCGGCTCCGCACCTGCAACGGGACACCGGAAAGCTCGTTGCCGAAGATGCAGAGGCCGGGTGGTTTCTCCGTGTCGATCATCTGACGCAGTACGGCACCGAACCGTATCTCGAACGGCTTACCATCAACCCGCCGGAACCTTTGATCTTCCTGAACATCGATGGCAAGGTCGGCGCGACGGCGCTGGCCTGGGAACACACCCTCGACGCACCGGGGAAACCGTGTCCTAATCCGCGCATCGTTATGCCGAGGCAGTTCGTTCGGGGAACGGTAGAAGGCGCGGTCGAGGTCGACGTGCGCAGTTTCGGTGTGCGCACGCCGCCGTGCACGAGTGAGCATCCGAACTATGGCATTATCGGTATTCTGCACATTCTTCCGCCGGCGCTCGCATGGCTGTGGAGGCTTGTCGCGCCGCGAGGCCACTCGAATCCGAGCATAACGAATACCTCCGGGATCAGCAGTGAGGGGGTCGGCTCGTACTGGCCGTTCGCGACCGGTACCATCGCCAGACACGCGAATATTCTGCTCGATCAGATCAAGGCCACACCGCGGACCCGCTATACTCTGATTCCGAATCAGTACATCGGTGCGTATCATGTCGGCTTCAAGGCGGAATGGATCGCTCGCGAGTACATGGCCCGGCGCGGGGGGGTCAGATACCGGGAGGAGCAGTTGAAACCGGCGCGGTGCCCGCTTCTCGGCTATCCGGTACCGAAACTGCGGATAAACGGACAGCGCATTCCGAAGGGGCTTCTCACCGTACACGACCAGGTGGAGGTCGGCTATGCCGGGTACGATGCGGGTGCAGAGATCCTCACCGACTTCTTTCACTCGGAGCTCAAGGGGTACCTCGACCGAAAGCTGAGCGAAGATGCACGACGTATCGTAGAGGCGTGTCTCGACAATGCGGCGGTCTCCGATTACGAGTCGTTACTCGGCACCGATTAACGCTCGTCACCGTGCGCACGGTGCTGTTATAATAGATCTATGAGACGTTTTTCACCTCCCGGTCGAGCGGCCATCATAATCGGCACGCTCTACGCAGCTGCGGCAATAGCCGCTCTCATAATCGCGGCGACCGGGCCGTTCGCCGTCGACGGCGACGGGCCGGCCGACCTTCCGCTCTATCTTCTCATGGTCGCACACGCCTCATGGGCGGTTGCGCTTTTTGCTACTCCGAGGCGTTTCGATCGTCGCCGCCTGCGGCGTGCGTTGCTCGCCCCGGAGGTTCTACTCGCGGTTACCGCCGTATTCTTCCTGTTCAACCATATCTATGCACTGAACGCGAATATGGAGTATGTCGAGCGCTTCATAGACGACGGAACGTTGCGTCTGGCACTCGACACCGCCACCGAGCGATTGAACGCCTTCATCCGGTTCCTGCCGTTCTTCGTGGTGAACATCGTCTGCTACCTCTTTCCCAGGGTCCGGATGCGGCGCCTTCTCGCATGGAGCCTGCTCGAGCACGTTCCTTCGCACTCTCGCTCATACGCGGCACGACGCGAGCTCGTCTTCTGGAGCCTCCCGATCGCCGCGCTCGCGGCCTTCATACAGGCGATCGCCTTTCCGAGTTTTCTCGTTCTCGATGGAATCCCGGTTCTCGGCTGGGTCGCGCTGGTTCCGCTTTTTCTGCTGATTTCGGTGAACCCGTACGGACGGTCGGTTTTCTACGGGACGTGGTTCGGCACGTTGCTGACGATGCAATCCAACTTCTGGCTCGCGACCTTCAACCTCGTTTCGCTTCAGTTCACGGTCGTCCTCTACTTTGCCTTCTTCCTCGCCTTCATGCTGATTGCCGTCTGGATCTACAAGCGGATCAATACGCTGCGATTTCTCGTCTTTCCTCTCGCCTGGACACTGTTCGAGCTGCTTCGATCCTCCGGCTTTCTCGGCTACCCGTGGACCTTGCTTGGACACTCACAGTTCTCGAACACCGCGCTTATCCAGGTGAGTTCGCTCACCGGGGTTTGGGGCATCACTTTTCTGATAGTACTCGCGAACGCCGCGATCGCCGAATCGCTTATTCGCTATCTCTTCGCAAGGCCAGATTCGCGCTCGGTGTGGCGTCCGCTCATCGCGGGAGCATCGGTTGTCGCGGTCGTGTGGATCGGAGGCGCGATTACGCTCTTTGCCGCCTCACGTGCCGAACCGCCGGAGCGCACTGCGCGCGTAGCGCTGGTTCAGCAGAACACCGATCCGCGGCAGGCGCAGTACCGAACGACGTTGCGAATCCTCCAACGGCTGACCGACGAGGCGCTCGAGGAGGACCCGGATCTCATCGCGTGGTCGGAAACGGCGTTCGTCCCGAACATCCGGCGGTGGGCCGCCGAAGACCCGCCCGGTTCGTTGACCCCGGTCGTGAACGAATTTCTCGACTATCAGGAGGAAATCGGCAAGTGGCTGCTTACCGGGAACGATGACTACGAGCTGATACGCACGCTCGACGGACGCGAGGTGCAGCGCAACGGCTACAACGCAGCGGTTATGTTCGATGACACCGGAAGCCGGCGCGAGACGTACCGCAAGATACGTCTCGTGCCGTTCACCGAATATTTCCCGTACCGGGATACTCTGCCGTGGGTCTACGAAACGCTTCAGGAGTTCGATGTGTACCTATGGGAGCCCGGTCGCGAGCGCACGGTATTCCAGCACCCCAAATTCACCTTCTCGACGCCGATCTGTTTTGAGGACGTCTTTCCGAACGAAGTACGGCAGTTCGTGAATGCCGGAGCGGAGGTAATCCTTAACCTGACGAACGATTACTGGTCGTTGACCGAGGTGCAGGCGAAGCAGCACTTCGCCGGGGCGATTTTCCGCGCGATCGAAAACCGCCGACCGATGCTTCGCTCGACCGCCAGCGGCCTTACGAGCCACATCGACCCGCACGGCAACATCCTCGGCACCCTCCCGTACTACGAAGAGGCGTGGATGACAGCCGATGTCGGATTGAGTGACAATCCGCCGACAACGCTCTACTCGCGCCTCGGCGACTGGTTCCCGGTGGCATCCGGAGTCGGGCTGCTTGGGCTGGTGATCTTCGGCGTCCGCAGGGAGGAGCGGTAACAGCTCAACGACCGCGCCGAGATCAGCGCCCCCCCTTGCGACGCTTGCGGCGAGCGCGAACCGCGCGAGCGGCCTCTTGCTCGCCGCGTGCTCGGTCCGCGTACGTTGCGATCTTCGGCCGGCGCCGTCCCCATATGTGCAGGACGAGCAACATGAGCGCACCGGCGAGAATCATGAGAGCGGAAAGAACCTGGCCCGTCGTGATATCACCGAAGGAGCTCAGAAGGTAGATCGGTCCCGGATCACCGGTCAGGGAGATGACGAAACCGAGATCGACATCGGGTTGGCGGAAGTACTCGGCGATGAAGCGTGCGAGTCCGTAACCGATCAGGTACGAGGCGCACACCGTCCCCTGCCGCTTTGCCAGACGATCGACGACGAACCAGAGCACCAGCCACAACACGATCCCCTCGAGCGCCGCTTCGTAGAGCTGACTCGGATGCCGCGGAAGGTTGATCATCATATCCGGATCGGTGATCGGGATCCCGACCTCCTCGGCTGTCTCGATTACCCACCCCTCGTTCGCCGGAAAGCGAGAGGCGTTCGGGAAGAGCATCGCGAACGGGCCGGTACTCACCCGCCCGTACAACTCACCGTTTATGAAGTTCCCGAGCCTGCCGAATGTGTAGCCGAGCGGAACGCTCACCGTCGTCAGGTCCGCCCACAAGAGGAGGCTGTGGCCCCGGCGGATGCAGTAGATCACTCCGGCGATAACTGCGCCGATCAGGCCGCCGTGATAGCTCATCCCCTGAAGTCCGACAAACGCCCCGTCACGAAATGGCCAGAAGATGAGCCATGGGCGCAGCAGATATCCGCCTTCGGGCTCGTAGACGAGTGCGGAGAGCAGTCGTGCACCGAGCAGGAGCCCGATGATACACCAGAAGATGAAATTGAGGAGATCGTCCGGATCGATACCGAGCTTCTTTCGCCGGATCTGCACGCGCATGAGCAGATACGTCGTGGCAAACGCGAGGAGGTACATCAACCCGTACCAGCGGATCGGAAGCCCCGGAATGACCTCCGGACTTATCCAGCTCGGATACTCGATGTAGCTCAACATAGCGGATAATGCTCCTTCTTCACTTACTCTTCCACGATCGGTTCACTGACAATTTTGCCGCTTTCCGGGGCGAATCTCAGGCATACTCTTCCATCCTTCTCCCGGATCTCGCGAACTCGGCCGTGGCTTTCGAAAACTACTCCAGGATACAGCGTCCCGTAAACCCGGACTTCCGAGTCCGCGTGTTCCTCCAGCTTCTCACGCAGCGTGAATAGCTGAATGCTGTACTGTTCCATCTGTTTCATCAGGCCCGCCTTCTCCCGTTGCGCCTTCGAGAGCTCGCCTCCGCGAAGGTCACTCATCTTCCGATCGATCGCGAGAAGTCGCCGCTGAGCTCGCTGAAACCGCTTCTCTATGTCGCCGATGCGGTGCTCGGTCAGGTAGTCCTGCCCGAAACTGATCGCGGTGCGCGCCCCTCTCTCCGATCCGAGGTCGACGACTTCGAGACCGTGCTTTGTCTTGATCTCGCCGCCGACGATTCGGCTGCGCCGCCGGTCGCACACGAGCTTGCCGTTGCACTTGATCGACGCAAGCATGGCTCCGGACTTCAGCGACACGTCTCCGACGGAAAAGACCCTCGCCCGTTCGATAAACGGCGTGGTAAGTCGCCCCCTGGACCGAATTACCCCGCGGCCGGCGCCCTTGACACCACCGCTGATCGACACATCCCCGTTGGAAGAGACCAGCGCCGCCTCGACGATTTCGCCGATCCGGATATCACCTTCGGCGACGACCGCGAATCCGCTGCGTACAGTACCGGCGATGTCGACCGCCGAAGGAAACTCCACGTTACCACTGCTCATATCGACGTCTCCGTCGATAGTATGGGTAGTCAGCACGTGCACGACACCGTTCTCTACCATGAGCCGGCCGCCCGCGGCAGCGGTCAAGAGCGTTGCTCCATCTTCCGAAGCGCGCGGATGCACGTTCTCGCCGGCATGCAGCATCCCCGTCCCGTCGTCACTCGGCTCGACCGGCGTCCCTTGCACAGTCATCCCTGGTCCCTTCGGGGCGTTGCGATACACCTTAGCGATCGGCTGCCCGGCGGTGACCGAAGCGATATGACCACGGTTTCGATAGTCGGCCGATCCGTCTCGCAGGATGCGGACCCTCTGTTCGTCAGGTAGCGACACGAAGAACTGTACGGTCGGGCCGCCTCTTCTCGATCCGATGTGCCCGACCGCGATAAGAACGGTCGTCGGCTCGCCGGCGCGATTGTCCGACTCGAGCGCTTCGGCTATCGCATCGTCGCGTATACCGTACGTTATTCCGCGCTCGGCAAGTGCCTCTCTCAACATGCTCTCGGTCAGCGTATGGCCGGTTCCCTCGTGCGGCGTGATGGTCAGATGCGCGCTCAACTCGTCGCTCGAGACTCGACACCGCACCGAGACGTCCCGGTGCGGACGTACGCGTATGTAGATCCGCCCTCCGTCGCGCCGGCGGTCGGCCACGCCGTCGGAGGTCGCGAGCACGAAGTTGTTCTTTCGCACAACGGAGCCGTAGAGATGAAGCTCCGGTTCCGGTCCCGGTTCACCGGGAATTGTCTTACCGAACACATCGACCCCCGGACTCCCCGGGACCGAAGGCGCGATGGTAAGGATGTGCTGGTCCGCTTCGACGGCGGCAATGTGCTGTATTGATTCCGGCGGAAACTCATCGAGTCCGGCATCGCGACCCGCGAGGTCGGGGTTACTCGTAAGAAGCGAAATCATGCGCTGCCGCTGCGACTCGGAGACGTCGCGGAGCGCGAAATCGACGGCAGGATCGGGTCCGCGTTCCGGTGGTGTTCCCTCCGCGAGCAGGTAATCGCGTAATTCCGTTTCGCCGGAGCGGAAGAACGCCGAAAGATCGGTTCGTACTCTCTCGCGGTCGATCCTCTTGATTCCGCTTCGCGCAATGGCTTCACCCACCTGTGACGGTTGCAGCGGACGACCTCCACCTCGTGCCTTGATCAGGTGGAGGTACGCTCGCAACCGGTCCGGACTGACCTCGATGTTGCGAAAGCCGTCCACCGTCGTTGCGATGGACGCGCCGGTGAGCCTGGCGTGTTCGCCGGCAGCGCGATCGATCATCGCCTGTACACTGTCGGCATCCATCAGTGCATCGGCAGGGTATCCCGATCGTCGTGCCTCATCGAGAATCGCCTGCCCCGACGGGCGGCTCTCGTAATCCTCGCCGGGAATGTATACCAGGCGACAATCGCCGCGATCGGCGCTCAGCGTGATGCGCCACTCGTGCTGTCTGTACGGTACGATGTCGAGCCAGTTAGGACCGACACGCAGGAATCCGTGAGCCTCCGAAAAGACGTCGCGTCCCTCGATACGGACGTAGTCCCCGGCATATATCCACGGATCAACCGGTTGTTTCGCGGGAACGCTCTCTCCGGTGACCGTGCGCCCGGGCCGGCCGAGTCTCCGCGGTTCGATACGCGCGATACGGACATCCGCAGGAACGACCTGCACCGCCCGGAGCTTGCCTCGGGCCGTACCCGCGATTTCACGGCTGCGTTCTTCCTTGACCTCTTTCCACTCCGTACGGCCCCCCACGATACCGAAGAGGCCCCCGCGGCCGGTCGGCCGGCGGACCGTGACCGTTTCACGAACGGTTCGTCGTATTCGCGGGGCTCCGTACTCTCGAAAGAGTTCCCTCGCTTTCGATCTCAGCTCGTTGGGAATCGTCGGATGCTCGATCAGCGTGAGCCGCTCGGTGGTGCCGGGCTGTGGTGGTGTCCCCTCTGCCACGAGAACCTCGCGGTTGGTCCCGGAAGCTCGCGCGTGTTCCAGCGCCGCTTCGAGCTCATTTTCGAGCTGTTCGGTTCTCATACCGTAGCGCACACCCGCGGCGGCAAGCCGGGACCGAAGTGCAGGTATAGTAAGCTCTTCGGCATCCATGTCCGGAGCAACGGAAAGGAAGGCTTGCATTCGGTCGTCCGATACTCGCACTGATGAGCCTCGTGTGGCCATATTGCTGCTCACCTGCTTCGCGTCAGCCGCCGAATCCGTGCTTCATGGCTCGAACGAGTTTCGATTTCAGCAGGTTGTTTTCTTTCTTCAGCTGGTTCATCTCTATCTGCTGCATCTTTATGGTCTCGACCAGGTCACCGTGCGTCAGTGCTCCGGTGTGGAGAAGGTCTTCCACGTAGCTGGTCTTACTGGCGAAGTCTGCTTCGGCTTCGAGTCCCGCCTCACGATAACTGTCTTCGACGTTCTCGAAATCGAGAAAGTCGTCGCGATCGCTCTCGAGGCTGATGAGCTTGTCGGCGATTCTGTATACTGCCTGTGACAGAACCGACTGTGGTTTGTAGCGGATTATCGGCAGCCGGGAGCTCAGAGCGATGTCCTGCAGGTCGTCGCGGTAGATGATCCCGAGGTGCTCGAGCTCGATACCGAGGTAGTGCGAACAGGAACGCCGCAGCTTCCGGGCCCGTTCGGAGTCCTTCGGATCTTCGAGCATGTTCAGGATCAGTCGCGGCCGAAAACGCTCGATCTGGCTCATGCACTTTCGGTGCCGATCGGGGTCGACGCGACTGATCTGTTCGAGGATCTTCGGAATATAGGCTCGCTGCAGTCCTTGACCGTCTTTCCTGAGCGACTCGATGAATTTCGACGCTTCACTCTTCTTCGGAAACGAAGAACTCATGATACGGAAGACTGCGTTCTTGAGAAAGAGGTACGCGCTCACCGTGGCGGTCGGCGTCGGAGTCGTGATCACAATGCCCCGGGTACCCATCAAAAAGAAATCGAGCGTGTTGTAGCTCGTACCGGCTCCGAGATCGAGAACGAGGTAGTCGCATTCGAGCTGTCTCAGTCGTGACAGGAGTTTGCGCTTCTGACTCGCCATGATATTGGCGAGGCCGGGAATCTCTCCGTCGCCCGGCAGAAAGCGTACATTACGGTATTCGGTTCTATGAACGACGCTCGCGAAGTCGGCGACGCCTCCCGTTAAGTAATTCCCGAGCCCCCCGCCGTCGGCGGCGGGAGTGATCCCGAGAATCATGTGAAGATTCGATCCTCCGAGGTCGAGGTCCGCGAGAACGACATCGCGACCGTTCTCGCCGAGCGCGATGGCGAGGTTCGCCGCGGCGAGCGACTTGCCCACGCCTCCTTTTCCGCTGGCGATCGGCACGATTCTCATAGAGCCCCCGATTGCCTCGGCGATTCCGCCGCTTCGCGGTCCGCGGAATCTGCACGCTCCGCATTCTCCTCGCTACCGTGTTCACTTTCGCCGGCCGGCTCACCGACCGTACGCTCTGAAGGGGGATCACGCCGAATAACGAGGAGGCCGGCGAGCAGAATCAGGTCTCCGGCAACGATCGCGATCACCACGACCGCACTCTGCGTAAACTCAAGC
This sequence comes from Spirochaetaceae bacterium, assembly GCA_003552745.1. Taxonomy (GTDB): domain Bacteria; phylum Spirochaetota; class Spirochaetia; order DSM-27196; family SKKC01; genus SLAN01. Next base: position 438 of record PUOG01000239.1, on the reverse strand, counting down.
ATGCCACCTTGCGTGAGAATCGCCGGAACAGCGGCGGCGGCGCCGGAAGAAACGGCGAGCAGTTTCGCCAGTATCACGATTCCAAAGAGGCGTAGATAACGGTCGGGGAAGACGGCGAGCATGAAAAGCATGCCTGCGATCACAAGCTGCGGAGATGCGAACCAGATAATGGATGCGTTTCCACCCGGAAGCGGCGCGCCTGGCCCGAACAGCACCATTGCGGCGAGCCCGAAACGGACACACTCCCAGACACTCCCGGCGAACAGGAGCGCAGATGACAGTTTCATGACAACGTCCGCGAGTGTACGGCGGGCGCCGATCGGGGTCAAGGAGAGCGGGGTTGGCCACAGCAGTTCTCATTTTGGCGAAAACTAACGAGGTCCTGATAGCTTGGCACGGAGAGAGTCGCGCGGTGCGCTGTTTGTGTGTTATTGCCGG
>PUOG01000093.1 GCA_003552745.1 Spirochaetaceae bacterium | reverse complement strand
TATATCGCCTGTTATCGAACGCGATTACGGCCTTTGCCTGCTCCTGCTCTCCTCGCGTTTGGTGCACGTAGCGGTTCACATATCGGGCCAGTCCGAGAGTGGCCTGTCGGACCACGAAGCTGTTCATCCGATTGTATCCGCCGCCGATCACGCCCCGCAGGCCACCGGTTCCGAACTCCAGCGTAGTATAGAAGCGGTCGGTAAGCTCGTCCTGCGCCCCCTGTTTCAGAAGCTGCTCGACTTCTTCACGAAAGGTAGAGTCGCTTTCCGCCGCGACATACGCATGCGCACGAGCCTCAATCTCGGAATAGTCGGCCATAACGCCACCTTTGTATCAGTAAACGTCGTTTCGGTCCACGTTAACGAACCGCCACGTTATCGATCGAGTTGAGTATTCCCTCGGCTGAATCGAACACGCAGTCAGCCCCTGCACGTTCCAGATGGGCCCTACCGCGGTAACCCCACGCAGCCCCGTATATCGGTACACCCGCTGCCTTTGCGGTGCGCACGTCGACGTCCGAGTCGCCGATCATCAGAGCCGAGTCGTGGCGCCCTCCGGCCTTAGCGATGCATTCGTACAGCGACTGCGCCGACGGTTTCGTTTCGCGGCCCGGACGCGCTCCGACAACGGCGTCGAATCGGTCACTCCCGAACGCTTTATGAACGACACGCTCGGCGATCGGCTCGAACTTATTCGTACAGACACCGAGTTTGGTGTCGCGGCCGCGAAGCCAATCGAGTAGAGTCTCTATTCCGGCATAGATCGTCGAATCGACGAACGGTCGGTCGGTGTACTCGTCGTTTATCATCTCTTCGAGTTGATCGACCGAGGCGTCATCGGTTGAACCGCCGGCATACTCAAGCGCGAGTCGCGCAAGTACCCGGGTACCCCAGCCGACCATTTCACGACAACTGTCCGATGGGATCGACGCGAACCCGAGCCGGTTCAGCGCACGGTTCGCGGCAGCGGCGATGTCCGCTATTGTGTCGACCAGCGTGCCGTCGAGATCGAAGACGACGATACTGGGATAGTCGTGGTTGCCCATAGCGGCGATTGTGTACTGCAATACGGCTCTGCCTCAAGCTGTTCGGGAGGAGTTGAGATGGGCTCTGAGAAAGGTGTGGACGCATTCGACAGACACTATCGCGAGCTGTTCGGTGATCGTTGGTCCGAACTGAGAACGGCGATGAGGCGCGATCATGTGATGGTACCGATCGATACGGGAACCGCCGAACGATACTACGTCGATCCGGCGAGTCTGGTCGTCCCCGGCGCTGCCGGACCGGTGGATGACCGACTCGTTCTCGATATGTGCGCGGCTCCCGGTGGGAAGACACTGGCGATGGCGATAACAACGACCGAAGGTGGGCGAATCGTGGCGAACGACCGAAGCTCCGACCGGAGGGCCCGCTTACACCGAGTGCTCGACACTCATCTGCCGGAGACAATCCGGCGACGAGTCGATGTCAGTGGCCGGGATGCACGCAAGATCGGATTGCGACAGCCCGCGGTTTACGATCTCGTATTGCTCGATGCTCCGTGCAGCAGCGAAGCGCACCTGATTCGGGGCAAGGGGCGATTGGATCAGTGGAGTCGGTCCCGGATCACACATATCGCGCGGGATGCCTTCACACTGCTTCGGTCGGCCATGCAGTCGGTTCGCCCGGGAGGAACGATCATCTACGCTACGTGCAGTTTACCGTTCGAAGAGAATGAGGATGTCGTCGATCGGGCGATCAAACGTTCGTCACAAAAAGGCCTGACGTTTATCGAGCGGACACCACACGCTGCCGCGTGGAAAGTCGCCGAACGACACGGACTGACACTATCCGGTTCATCCCGCGGATTCAGAATCTGGCCGGATCTCAACGACGGTGCCGGTCCTACCTTTTTCAGCGTTCTGTCGCTGGAGCGGTGAGTCGGTGCGCTGCGAGCGCCGGCCACATATTACGTGAGCGCATCCCCTGACCCCGGCAGCCGGCGTTTCCGGTGCACCCCTTGTGTGGCTCGAACTTGCCCTGTAGAGTACATAGCGCTTACCGCGGAAACGAACTATGCACGACTTCGAGCAACACCTCCGGCAGGAGCTGAATCCGCAACAGTATAAGGCGGCAACTACATTCGAGCGTCCGTTGCTGATCGTGGCAGGCGCCGGCAGTGGCAAGACGCGAGTCATCACGTATCGTATCGCGTACATGCTGTCGAGTGGTATTACTCAGAATCAGATACTCGCGCTAACGTTCACGAACAAAGCGGCGCGGGAAATGCGCAATCGTATCTCCGAACTGACCGGCAGGAAGCTCCGACAGCTGACGATCAGCACATTTCACGCCTTCGGCGTGCGCGTTTTGCGCGATGCGATAGTAGAGCTCGGGTATAAGAGCAACTTCAGCATCTACGATACCGTCGATCAGCTGGCGCTTCTGAAGGAGACCGCTCGAGAGCTCCGTTTCTCGCTTGAAGGAGAGGATCTCAAAGCAATTCTGACCCTCTTCTCCGATATCCGGACCGGAAGAACGGAGTGGAGTGAGGAAAACGACCGATACCGCGAGCTTTTCGGTGAGTTCAGGACTCATCTGAAACTGTATAATGCTGTCGACTTTGACGACCTCATTCTGCTGCCGATCGAGCTCTTCCGCACGAACAAGGACATTCTCGAGCGGTATCGCGGCAGATTTCGCTACTTTCTGGTCGATGAGTTTCAAGACACGTCGAAAGATCAATACACCTTCATACATCTTCTCGCCTCCGAGTCGAGAAATCTCTGTGTGGTAGGTGATGACGACCAGAGTATCTACAGCTGGCGCGGAGCCGACTACCGGAACCTCTTGCAGTTCGAACGAGATTATCCGGAACAGATGCAGATCACGCTCGAGCAGAACTATCGTTCCACGACCACCATACTCGAAGCGGCAAACGGGGTGATCCGAAACAATACGAACCGAAAGGAGAAGAAACTGTGGTCCGGAGAGGAGAGCGGACGGCCCATCGAACTGTTCTATCCCGACAACGAGCGTCTGGAGGCGGCGTTCATCGCCGAACGAGTTCGAACGCTCGCACTTCGCGAGCGTATTCGCTATGAGGAGATGTGTGTACTGGTGCGCACGAACTCACTGACGCGGTCCATTGAAGAGGCGCTGCTCGCCGAGAACCTGCCCTATCGGATGACCGGTGGCAGCAGTTTCTTCGATCGACGTGAGATACGTGATCTTATCTCGTATATGCGCCTCATGGCGAATCACGATGACGACATGAGTCTTCTGCGTATTCTCAACACCCCGCGTCGTGGATTCGGACGGAAGACGGTCGAAGTGCTCGACGGGATCGCCCGGGCGGAACGTTGCTCTCTCTTCTCGGCGATCGTTCACGTTCTGCAGGTCACCGATAATCCTCTTTCGCGAAGGGTTACCGTCGACCTCCAGGCGTTCGTTGATTTGATCTGCGAGTTCCGGGATCGCCTGCTGAAGGAGCGTCGAGAGATGGCGAATACTCTTTCAGCGCTGATCGAGCGCATAGATTACTGGCAGCATCTCGTAAGCGAACATCCGACGGATGAAAAGCTCGCGCGCTGGAAGTATCGGAATACCGAATTGTTTTGTGACAGTCTGGGTAAGTGGGAGCGGCATCCGGACAACCTGGAGCCGACACTTTTCAACTACTTGAATCGCATAAGTCTGCAAAGCCGTGATGATGAAGAAGACGGCGAGGAGTCCGGCCGCGTCAATCTTATGACGATTCATGCCGCGAAGGGATTGGAGTTTCGCGTAGTATTCCTCGTGGGCTGCGAGGATGGGATTCTGCCACACAGCAGAGCGCTCGATGAGAATCCGGCCAATCTGGAAGAAGAGCGCCGGCTATTCTACGTTGCGCTCACTCGTGCGATGGAGAAACTATACCTTACGAGCTGTCGGGAACGCTCGATTATGCGAGAGATCGTCGCCTGCAGCCCGTCTCCATTCCTTGAAGAGATTCCACAAACTTTGGTTCAGCTGCACGAACCGGAAGAACCTGTCGAGCAGTCCGAAGCGCGTGATTACTTCAGTCTGATTCGCGCCAAACTCGGGCAGCAGCAGTGATCGGACAATGAGCGATGCAGTTTCAGAGGCGTCCTCGAACAGAACGAACGATACTCAGCGCTATGAAGTACAACGACACCAGCGAGAAGAACAGGAGCGCAGCGGGTTCCGCCTGAAAGAGGTCGGTACCGGCCCCACGACGAGTGATAAGGTGCACGGTCACAAGAGCCCACATGACGGTCATGCCAATCGTAACCGGACGTATGGATTTGACGCGAAACGGGTGGATGAACTTCACGGGGAAGAACGTGAGTACGCCGCATATGATTACCACGATTCCATTGAGCACCGGACCGCTATCGAGTAGATAGAAGCCGAGCACCACGAGATTCCATGTGGCGGGAAATCCGTCGAAGAAGTTATCGCGGGTCTTCAGCTCTCGATTGGCGAAGGAGTAGAGCGAGGTCATGAGTATCACTGCTGCGGCTGCTATACCCCACCCTCCCGGAACGAGCCCGAAGTAATAGAGGAATACGGCCGGTATGAGCGCGTACGTAAGGTAGTCGATCACCTTGTCGAGAACAGAGCCATCGACGTGTGGAAGCTTTTCTCCGATCCGGAAGTGACGCGCCATCGGTCCGTCAAGGCCGTCGACAACCATGGCTGCACCGAGCCAGAGGAGCGCATCCGAAGGATCTCCGTGCAGGATAGAGCGCAATGCCATGAAGCCGAGGACGACTCCGACTGAGGTAAATGAATGCACTCCGGCAGCCACTAGCTTCCCCGAGCGTACAGTGTGATTCAAGCTGCCTCTCCCGATTGAGTCTTCGGATAACCCGGATTGCTCTGAAGGCGCTTGTCTACCGACAGGTTGCGTTCCTTTACTGCGGCGCGGCTTCTTGTCGCGGCGCCGCAGCCGGAATCGCCGTGCACGGGCTTTGGGCGCTACTGGATTTGAACCAGTGACCTCTTGCATGTCAAGCAAGCACTCTAACCAACTGAGCTAAGCGCCCGGCAATTGATCTATAGTCTACTCTCACGACGTCCCTATGTGTTGAGTGACATTACAATTCGTTCAAGCACCTTCTTGCGATCGAGGGGCTTTACGATATAGTTTTTTGCTCCCATCATCAAAGATTTTTTTACCAAGTCCTGCTTACCGAGAGCACTAATCATTACTACGCAGGCATTCTGGTCGAATTCGATGATTTTTTCAAGTGCCGTGACCCCGTCCATCGTAGGCATGGTGATGTCCATGGTAACCAGATCGACGTTCGGGAAGAGCTCCTTGTACTTCTCCACCCCTTCGCCTCCATCGGCGGCGGTTCCAACGATCTCGAAACCTTCGGACGAAAGAATCTGGCTGATTTGCTTCGTAACGAACATCGAGTCGTCGACGATGAGAACCCGATATGGCTCGCCGGGCGCCTTCAACCCGATCTGTTCCCGTTCGTTTATGGCGGGGAAGTCCTGCTTTGCCTTCATCTACGGATTCCTCTCATGATGCTGACGAGATCATGTCCGCTCACGTATGGCAACATTGATTTCGATCTTCCCTTGCGGAATCTCCATCGGTACGATCAGTGCCTCAACCCCGGGATCGCTGACTTCCATATTCTCACCGGTGAATATCGCCGGCGGAGTAAGGTCGAACTTGAATCCGAGGTTGTGCAGCTTCGTGACCGCTTGACCGGTAATCATGTTCGCGAGCTCGGTAATGGTTGCTCGTCCCATTTCGTTCAGCGAGTCGACCTGCTCCATATCCATCGATTTGAGCATATCGTTTGCAACATTCAATGCAGACTCTTTGCTCATGTCAAATAGAACACGCCCTTCGACATCGCCGGCAAGGCCGACTATGGCCGCGACCCCGAGGACCGGAATCGACGACGATTTCAGATAGAGCTCACCGCGCTTGACTTCTACATTCAGCACTTCCTGTATAACACTGTAGGCAGATTCTACAAATGGGTTGATGTATTCGACACGCATTCAAAGGTTCCTTTCCTGTTTTCTTTCACTCTACCTTGCGGTAGACGCCGTTCGGCACGTGCTCAACCGGTTCCCAGATCTCGGGTACAGGCATACGCTCATTCTCACCGAGCACGACGATGGCCCCGGGTTTCGCTTTTTCGGCGATTCTTTCGATGACAGCTTGTTGGTCATCTACCGGCATGAACGAAAGTACATCCCGAACGACGATGAGATCCATTTCGGGAACCGCACTCGGATTCGTGACATCGTGATACTCGAAGATGATCAGATCGCGTATTTCCTCGCCAAAGCTGTATCCGGTACTCCCGGCGACGATGTAAGGCTTAAACGACTCCGGTACGACGTCGGCCGTAAAGACGAGGTTCGGGGCAGTGGAAACGCTCAACAGATCGTTATCGTTTGCCCAGATCCTGAGACGAGCCTCGGGGAGCTTCTGTCGCAGCGTAACAGCGAGACTATACGTTTCGAAGCCCTTCCCACAGCCGATATTCCACGCGGTGAAAGCTGCGGGTTGGTCGGTAGTAGGCATAATCGACGCGAATCGGCGAATGTACTGTTCGCTCCAAAAGGCGTTCGTCGATGGTGAGTAGAACGGCTCGAGGAACATCTCCGCGTCCTCAGTCGAGGAGAGTTGCACGTCGTTACCCGCCGACTCACGCTCACTTCTCCACTCCGCGAAACGCTTGATGAGCCATTGGCGGTTCACTTCGCTTGCATGAAATCGTGCGAAAGTCACCAGCGTTTCGCGAACGAACTCGAAGTCGACTTCACGATCGTCTCCGCCTTCCGGCGGGTTGATCGCCGGCTCACGATCTTTTGTGTGTTGCGGGTACTGTTCTCCGAATTGCTCGACGTGTCGTGGTTGGTGTTGTATGTTGCGGGTCCCGGTGCGGTCGGAGACGTCGCCCTCACGATCAAATATGCGTTCCACGTCGAGGATGATATAGAGCCGGCTCTCGTGCTCCACTACCCCGCTGATGTACTTCAGGTTGATGTCGGCGAAAATGGGATGTGGCGGCTGGATAGTTCGACGAGAAATGCCGACGACGCGGGCGACGTTGTCGACAATTACGCCGAGCATGTGGTCGCCCATCCGGACTATCAGCCCATCCTCCGCCCGATTATCGACTTTCTGTTCGGCCGGGAGATTGAAAAGCAATCTCAGGTCGATGATCGAGATGATATCGCCCCGAAGATTATAAACACCTCGCACGAACGGAGGCGCGTTGGGAACGTAGGTGAAGGTGTGAAACTTGGCAATCTCCTTCACGTTCATTATGTCGATTCCGTAGTCTTTCCCTCCGAGGGAAAACGTGACCATTTTATAATCGACAGGTTCCCGATTCTCCTCCGAGTCACGTTCGGAGTCGCGGGAGCTCCTGCTCCGCTCGATCGGTCTGATGCCTGTATCATCGCTGCTCATCGTTGGAACATCCCTGCGGTTTTCAGCGGCCGGTATGAATCGGCGTCTCCCGATTTCGTCGCTGTTCGCGTTCGCGCTGCAATCCGAGATCCAGTAGCTGACCGACGTCGAGGATCAGGCTCACCGTTCCGTCTCCCGTTATATTCGCGCCGGCAATACCCGGCACGTTCGTGTAATGGTCGCGCAGCGGTTTGATGACGACATCCTCTTCTCCGATAAGCTCGTCGACAATCAGCCCCATCTTCCGCTCGCCGCTTCCCACGACGACAACGAAATAGTACTCCTTTGTTTCCTCAGTGGATATGCGGAAGAGCTGATTCAGTCGGACGAGGCTTACCACGTCTTCGCGGACGTTGATGACCTCGTAATTGTCGATGAGCTTTATCTCGGACGGCCGAATTCGATGGCTTTCGAGTACGCTCGTAATCGGAATGGCGTAGAGCTCGGTACCGACGCGTACCAGCAGCCCTTGAATAATCGCCAGGGTCAAAGGAATCTTGATGGTAAATCTGGTACCGTGCTCGTGTTCGCTCCAGACTGAGACGGTACCGTTCAGCTTGCGGATCTGCTGCTGGACGACATCGAGGCCGACGCCGCGTCCGGAAACGTTGGTGACTTCTCGTGCCGTCGAAAAACCGGGCTCGAAGATGAGGTTAAAGGCCTCTACATCACTTAAGTTCTTGTTCGGGTGAATGAGTCCCCGTTCGATTGCCCGTTCGCGTACACTCTCCACATCGATGCCCTGACCATCGTCCGACACTTCGATCAGGATCATGTTACCTTCGTTACTCGCCTTGAGGCGTAACGTGCCCGAATCGGGTTTCCCTTTCCTGCGCCGCTCCGCCGGACTTTCAATTCCGTGGTCGATCGAGTTACGTGCACAGTGGATTAATGGATCGAGCAGGTCTTCTATGACGCTCTTGTCGAGTTCGGTATCTTCACCTTCGATTACGAGCGATATCTCTTTCTTCAGCGACCGGCTGAGATCCCGCACCAGGCGTGGAAAGCGGGAGAATATCTGCGAAATCGGAACCATCCGAATCCGCATGACGCCCTCCTGCAATTCACCGGTGACGCGCCCGAGATTCTGGCTACTCGATCGAAAGCGTTGCACGCTGCTCTTGATACTGCTCTCGAATCGATCGAACACGTCGTAAAGATGACCGAATCTCTCAGCTATCTCGCGGCGCACATCTTTAGGACTTGTGCCATCCTGGAGCTGCTGCAGATAGTCGGGAAGCGAGTCGAAGAGGAGTTTCAACGTCTCCCGGTATTCACTCTCGCCGTTCTGAAGATCCTGTAGGCTTTCGCCGAACTGCTCGCTGAGCTGATTGAATCCTGCCTTGATAATGACGGTCTCACTGACGAGATTCAGCAGGTCGTCGATGCGTCGGCTGTCGACGCGAAGGATTGAACCGGATTCAGCCTTCGTTCGGCTTCCCGCACCTTCGATCTGGTCTGTCGGCCCTTTGGCTGCTTGGTAACCGGTCGGCCGAAACGTTTCCGGGGAATCGTTGGCCGACTCGCTCACTTCAGGTTGGATGTCGTGGCTTTCCGCCTCAGGCTGTGTCGGACGGGTTTCGGTCGACCCCGCGGAGATCTCATTGCTGCGCTTCGTGCGCGGCTCATCACCGATAGTCGTTATATCTATGTCCGTCACGACATCCGGGATGTCGATGCGTTTCCGGATACTCTCGGTGTCACGTTCAGTAGAAATCCAATAGATCACTTGCGGGTGAAAGATGTCGTCATACAGCGACTCGAAATCGGGATCCGTCTTCAGAACCTGCCCGACGTCCTTCAAGGCGGCGAAGACCTGAATCGCTCCGACCGTGTTCATAGGATTATCGGGGTTGAATTGGACGGAGATCTGATAGATGGTCTGCCCCGTCGCGGCAGCCTCCCTTAGTTCGAGTACCTCGTATTCCGACAATTGCCCGGATTGCGTCCGTCCGGCGGTCCAGCTACGTTCGCTCTCGTCGAGCGAGCCGTCGTCGAATGCTTCTGCGCTGTGTGCCGCACCGGAGGTGCCGGTTGCAAGATGTGGCTCGGTACCCGCCGAGTCGGTCGACTGTTCGCCGCCGAGAGCGTCCCGAAGTACCCGCTTCAACGGCTCCGGATCGCCGGAATAGACGCTTCCTTCGCCTCTGGAGTGAAGCATCTCCTTGATTACGTCTACCGAGCGAAGGAGCGTGTCCACGAGATCGCTGTTGACCGTCTGCGAGCCGCTGCGGATAGCGTCGAAGACATCTTCCACCAGATGAGTGAATTCCGTCAGTTCATCCATCTGAACGGTGGCGGATGCTCCCTTCAGTGTATGGGCGGCACGGAAGATCTCGTCGATTGCGTCGGCATTGCCGGTATCATTCTCGAGAACGAGGATATTCTGCTCAAGAGCATCCACCTGGGCGTACGCTTCGACGAAAAAATCCTTGAGCAGCTCCTCTTTTGAGGGATCCAGGTAGTCACTCATTCGCGCCCTAAATCTTAGCTAGAACAGCCTGTTCGTCAAGGATTCGAAAGTGCGCGGAAAATGTACGATACTAGTGTGGTAGAGTCGAATGATTTCTGAG
>PUOG01000278.1 GCA_003552745.1 Spirochaetaceae bacterium | reverse complement strand
CTTGCGTCCAGAGCCGCCGTAGATTCTACCCTTAAGCGCCTTTCCTCTGCGGGCACAATCCGCCGTATTCTCCGCGGGCTCTATGACTACCCAATCTACAGTGACTTTCTCGGTGAGTACCTCGCCCCGGATATGCAACAGGTAGTTTCGGCGTTATGCCGAAAACACGGCTGGCAAGTTGTGCCGGATGGGTCGACGGCTTTGCATTTGCTCGGGCTTGATACACAAGTTCCGGCTCGATTTCGCTATCTCTCCACCGGGCCAAATAGAGAGTACCTGATCGGCAATACGCAGCTTCAGTTTTCTCATCAGAAGACGCAGCATACGGCAATCAACGACCGTTTTGCGGCGACAGTTGTGCAGGCACTTCTTGCCCTCGGACAAGGATCGATAACCGATGCTCATCGCCGCAAGATCGCCTCCCTGGCGGCCGAGCACGACGTTCGCCGCCTCGTCAAAGACACTCGCCGAGTGACCTCCTGGGTACACGACGAGATTCTTCGAATAGCCAAGATCACGGAGCACCATACGTGATTGCCGAATACCTGACGCTTTCGACAGAACAGAGAATTCAGCTTCTGAGCCAGACTGCCTCCCGAATGGGTGTTGCCCCGGTCATAGTGGAAAAAGACTTTTGGGTCAGCGCCGTTCTCGGATTGCTCTTCCACCATCTGGAAACGAAGCATAGCTTCGTATTCAAGGGAGGAACCAGCCTTTCCAAGGTGTACGGCGCGATTCATCGATTCTCGGAAGATATCGATCTCATAATGGACTGGCGCCTTCTTGGTATCGGTGGGAAGGATAGCGACCCTTGGGATACGAAACGTTCACGCACCAAGCAGGATGCCTTCAACAAGAACCTCGGAAGGCAAACGAGCCAGTATCTCCGTACCGCATTCGTTCCGTTTCTCCGCTCAGAGCTGCCCGATGCCGTTCTGGCTTCGGTCTCGGACAGTGTCGATCAAGGTGTTGTAATACGGTATCCGGCGATATATAGAAGCGACTACGTTCAAGACGGCGTCCTTCTGGAAATCGGTCCGCTGGCGTCCTGGGTTCCCTGGGTATGGAAGACCATCGTTCCTGAAGTATCGCGGCACTATCCCCATATAGTCGGAAACGAAGAGATTCCGGTCAAGGTCACGACTGCGGAAAGAACCTTCTGGGAGAAGGTTACGATTGCTCATGGAATCGCCCACAGCGGAAAAAGGATACCCAGCAGATACGCGCGGCACTATTACGATATCGTGATGCTGTCGCGGGCAGGTGTCGCCGAAGCGGCCCTCCGAGATCTTCCACTACTGCAGTCCGTTGCGGAGTTCAAGGAACGCTTCTATCCGAGTCGCGTCGCCCGATACGATCTGGCCCGTCCGGGCACCATCCGCCTTCTACCCGATGAGGCTCAGTTGACCGAGCTGGCTCGAGACTATCGCAGAATGGAAACAATGTTTTACGGCTCGTCGCCGGAATGGCAGATCCTTGTTGACGAGCTGCGCGCGCTCGAGCGGACCCTGAACGATTTGGAAGGGAAGTGACGCATGTTATCCAACAGATATGAGGCGGTGAATGAGGGGGCTGAATTCGTTCGGATTACAATGAGTTGCTTGCCAAACAAATATCGATTATTGTCACCTTGTTAGGCAAGGTTCGTACGAATGGCAATGGTGTTCGATATCCTCGAAGAAGAGAAACACAGACTGCTCAGCCTCAAAGCACGATACGAGGAGCAACTGTCGGAGATGCCGAAGGGTTCCCTCTCCAGGAAGAAACGATGGAACCGCGAGTACCTGTATCTTGCCTATCGCGAGTCCGGTAAAGTGAAATTCCAATATGTCGGTGCGGTCGACTCCGATGCTGCCGAGAAAGCAGAAGCAATGGTGCAACGCAGAAAAGATTTGGAGAAAAAGCTCAATCAGGTGAAAGAGAACCTTGCCGACGTTGAACGAGGGCTACGTGGCCGACGATGACGAGCTCTTCCTGAACATCATTGGCCGACTTGCCCGGGGTGGTGTCCTGACGGATATCGTCCTGATCGGAAGTTGGGTACTGCCGATCTATCGGATGTATTTTGACGATCATGATCCACCTCATTTCCACGCGAGCGCCAACCGATCTCGCCGATTGATCCGCTTGAATAGGAGGTAGCCGTGTATTTTGATGTTGTAGAAGCACGGTATGAGAGAGATTATCGTATTCGCCTAACCTTTGAAGATGGGCGGTCCGGGGTGGTCGATCTGGCCGATTATGTAAGTGACCGGACGGTATTTGCTCCTTTTTCCGACATCGAATACTTTCGCCGGTTCGAAGTAGATGCGGGGGCACTTGTGTGGGGAAATGGCGAGCTCGATATTGCCCCGGAGCGCCTCTACGAGCTCGCTACGGGGCGGCGGGTCAAATATGGCAACGAACGAACGTATGCGTAGTGCGGTGTGAGTGGGATTTCTCCTACGCGATTGCGGTTCCGAGACGACAAATGCTACCGCGTACCGCGTCCGATAGTCCGGCGCTCCCACGTATGATATCTTCTGAAGAGTATAAGCTTCGTGAGATGCTTCCGGAACTTGTCGAATTGAACGGGATCGATTGCCCCTGGCCAGTTCAGTTCACACTCGTTTCAGAGAGAACTTCCGTTGCTTTCGCATAATGTAGCGATACTGTCCCTTCGAATCGGCATTGGAAAAACATCGACCTCAAAACCAATATAAGAACAACGGACTCGTGTCTCCTCATGTTGTCTAAGCACGCTGTGAGCGAGATTATTGCATCATCGTTGCGCAGGCCCGAAAGAGTGTCTACCATGGTGATTACGCTTACGCGGAAATGGGTACCCACGTTCTACGAGAACAGAGGATTATGAATGGAATGGGTTGATGTTCGGAAACGAATCGAAACCGGCGAGAACTACCATACCGAGTTTAAGCGCGCGGCAACAAACCTGAACGCCGTCGGCAAGGCAGTCTGTGCATTCGCCAATACCGAGGGTGGTACCATCATCATTGGTGTAGATGATTCAGGGTCGATCGTCGGGGCCCGCGAGGCGCCGGAGGAGCTGCAGGAACGACTAACGAGCTTTCTTCAGAGTGGATGCAGCACACCGGTTCCCGCGCGGGTTTCACGAAATGTATAACGCATTCGGTTTCGTAGTTACCGAAGAGCAGGCGATAACTGCGGCCGAAGTTGGCGATATCGATCTCGACTCTTTCCGGAAATACCTTCAAAGACTTGGACTCGACACCGACGAGGAACCTCAGCCGGGCGCGAGTGACGATCTGTTTAATCGCGGCGTGCTGACCGAGCACGACGGCTCGATGAACAGGTAACGTTTGCCGCCGGATGGGTTCGCTCGCTTGCGAAATTCGAGCGCTATGACGGGCTCATTCGCACGGATACTCCGCTGGTTCCCCTCAAGGCATTACGCGAAGTAATCGTCAATGCCGTCGCCCACCGCGACTATGCGATTATCGGATCGAAGATTCTTCTCGAGGTGTTTGAGGACCGCGTCGTCGTTACAAACCCCGGGACACTTCCGAATCACATGACCGTCGAGAGTGTCCGCTCCGGAGGACACCCCCGCTCGAGGAACGAACTCATTGCGAATTACCTGCTCGTTTCAGGCCTTATGGAACAACGCGGTCGCGGATGGCCCATTATCCGGCGGGCGATGCGAGAGTTCAACGGTACTGATGCCGAACTCTCGCAGGATACCAGGAGTAGATTCGTACGGGTGACACTGCCTATTCATCTGCACGCGTGAAGGAATGGCAGCGCCGACCGAAACCAGGGCCTTGAGATTCCGCGCGAACGATCGGAGGGGAGCCACCGAAGGCGGCTGTGCCGGACAGCGGTGCTCGATTTCGTGAACGATCCCGATCAGGTCCTCGCCGACTTTCAGCACTACTACCGCGGGTGCGAGCTTCAATCCGACGCCGAGCGAGCAGATGCTCAACGATCTGCAGGCACGGCTCGATGCGGAGGGCATCTACTACGAGTCGAAGATCGACGCTTACGTCGGGGCGTCCCACGCCACCGGCGAGAAAGAGCTCGGGCACAAGCAGCTCCATGCGAAGCTCGCCCCGGTGCCGCGGCGCAAAGCGCAGATGGCCGCCGCGAACTCCGGATAGAACTCCGCTGCAAAATCGCGCTATACTTCAATCGGCACTTCACTTCGCCCGGTAGTCACGGACAAAGGGGGGTGCATTTTGGAGCAGGCGATGGAACTATCCGCCGAAACACTTGAAGCTATAGGCCGCTATGTCCGGGGAAACCTCGGGGCGTGGATGCGCGAAATCAATCTCGACCGGGATATCGAGCTTCGTGAGCGGACGGTGCGAGTGGAGGAAGAGCTGAAGGCGCAGCGCGAGCTCATGCGCGAGGGGTTCGCGCAGTCGGAGAAGCGCCTCAACCTCATGCAGGAACAGATGGACCGCCGATTCGAAGAGGTCGGCAACCGGTTCGGGCTCATGCAGGAACAGATGGATCGTCGCTTCGAGGAGGTCGGTAAGCGATTCGACCTCATGCAGGAGCAGATGTACCGCCGGTTCGATGAAGTAGACAAGCGATTCGAAGACATGCGCAGCTACAGCACGAGGTGGTTCACGGTGATTTCGCTGCTGCTTACGGTCGTCGGTGTTGCGGTGACCGTCAGCTCGTTCGTGTAATCCGGTGAGAGACAGAGGGTCGGCTCGGCGGAGCGTGCCACCGACATCGCTACGACACTCTCGACGTGGCCCCGCCCCCCTGACCCCACAACCGGCACCGATGTTACGATAAGCCTCCACAAGGAGGATACGCGTTATGGGCAGCAAAACGATCTCCGGTGTCACGATCGAATGTGTGCAGGGTGACATTACAAAGCAGCCGGATCTCGATGCGGTGGTGAACGCGGCGAACGCGCAGCTTCGCCCCGGCGGCGGAGTGGCCGGTGCGATTCACCGCGCGGCGGGTCCGGAGCTCGACGAGGTGTGCCGGCCGCTCGCGCCGATCAGGCCGGGCGAGGCGGTGATAACATCAGCCTGTAATCTTCCGAACAAGCACGTCATCCACGCGCTTGGCCCGGTTTACGGAAAGGATACCCCGTCGGACACGATACTCGCCAATGCGTATCGCAATTCGCTCGCGCGGGCGGAGGAGGCCGGCCTGACTTCGGTGGGATTCCCCGCGCTTTCTACCGGCGTGTTCGGGTATCCGATCGACGAAGCTGCTATCGTCGCCCTGAAAACGATCGCGGAGCAGGCGCCGGAGTTGAACACGGTGAAGCTCGTGCGTATGGTGCTTTTCGGAACGAGGGATGCCGATGTTCATGAGAAGGCGCTGGCGCAACTCAGCGAGTGAAGGCGGGATACCGTGGCGAACCAACCGACACTGAAGACCGAGCGACTCGAACTGCGCCCGTTTCATCTCTCGGATGCGAAGCGGGTGCAGGAGCTGTGCGGCGATCGGCGAATCGCCGACACAACGCTCCACATTCCCCACCCGTACGAGGACGGGATGGCCGAGGAGTGGATAGCCACCCACCGGCCGAAGTGGGCGGAGGGAAGCGAGGTGACCTTTGCGGTTACCTATCCGCATGAGCGCGAGGTGATCGGTGCGGTCGGAGTGCGCCTGGAGCCGGCGCATCACCGCGGGGAACTCGGTTACTGGGTTGGCCTCCCATATTGGGGCCGAGGAATCGCAACCGAGGCGGCCGGGGAGGTGCTGCGCTTCGCGTTCGCCGATCTGCGGCTCAACCGCGTGTACGCAACGTACGTGCCGCGAAATCCGGCATCCGGCCGAGTCATGGAGAAGCTCGGAATGCAGCGAGAGGGCTACCTGCGCTCGCATGCGTTCGCCCGCGGGATCTACGAGGATCTGATTCTCTTCGGGATCATCGCCGCCGATCGAACGGCGTGAAACGGGTACCGGCCGCCCGCATTACATCAGAAAGGTGAACACCAGCGGCACCACGGTCTTAATCGATAGCAGGCGCGCGAGATGCACCATCGATACCCGGAAGGGGTCGTAGCCGTAGTAGACGGCAAGCGATGTCATGATGGTGAATCCCCCGGGTGCCCCGGCAAGCAGGCACAGCGGCAAGTCCCAGCCGGCGAACCGGTGAATAACCCAGGCGGATAGAAGCCCGGTAACGAACACCACAACAGTGGACAGCACCAGCGGGCCGATGACCGCTCCGGCGGCGAGCATCTCACCGGTCTCGGGGGTGAAATGCTGCGACACCATTATCCCCAGCGCCACGAGGAGCAGATTGAACAGCCGAGGCGGAAACCGCCGCACGGGTAGTCCGTATGCGGAGGCTATCGATACGCCGAGCATTGCGCCCACCATGAGCCCTGCCGGTACGCCGAGGGTCGCCAGAACGAAGGCGCCCGCCGCGGCGAGGAGGCCGGTGAGAACGAGCTCGTGCGGCCGCGTTGCAAGAGAGACGAACACCTCCCGCGCACCCCGAACGAACCGATCGAGGTTCAAGCGCTCCGAGCGGGACCACGAAGCATCGTCGTCGGCAGCTACATCGGTGTCGCCCGTGCGATCGTGGTGTGAGCCTGTCTCCGCGGCCGCACTTTCGCCGATCGCGGAACGACCGTGCCTTGATACGTACCACTGAAATATGAAAGGAAACGCGGTGATAATCACGAGCGCGCGCACGATCTTCATGAGCACGACAACCGCGACGTCGGCGCCGGTTTCGACCGAGAGAACCATCATCTCCGGCAGACCTCCGACACTCGACGAGAGCACGGCGGTCACCGGATCGAGCCAGGTCACCGCCGATAGAACGGGTCCGTAGACGAAAACAAGCGCGAGCGCCCAGATGCTTACGACGAGCGCCGGTCGAAAGAGGTTCCTGATGTCGTGAACGGTCTCGGGTGTCACCTTGCTTCCGATGAAGACTCCGAGCAGGACCTGAACGAGGGGGTCGAGAAGCTCGGGAGCGGCGGGAACCGGAACCTGTGCAATGCGAAGCCCTCCGATAACAATCAAGGGACCGAGGATCGCGGGGACCGGAGCGCGAATAAGCGCAAACAAGCCCCAGGCGAGGAATCCGACAGCGAAAAGAATGGGTACTGCAAGAAGATCGGGCATCGAGCGTTCCTACCACGGGATCGGTTCGCCGTCCCAGTTGTAGAAGCCTCCGGTATCCTCAATGGAGAGTCGGTCTATCAGCGCCGCCGCTCTCCGCGGAGAGCGACCGCAGCTCCTCGGAGCGGTCCGGTCTCCGGCAGGTCGCATATACGACCGTGTCCTGACGCTCACCATACAGCCGCGAGAGGACCAGACCTATTCCGCGGTTTGCTCCGGTAATCAGTACTGTGCGCATGTACCATCCACGCTCGGCACTCTATCACGGTCCGGCCGATTCACGATAGCCGGACAGGCTGCTCAGACGCCGAACGCCGACCCGCGAATGGCCTTGAGCTCGGCCGGAACTCTTCCTACACTTCAGCTGACCGGCGAGTACTCTGGCAACACCTGGATGCAGGTGAAATCAAAACAGGAGACCAACAGATGACGAAGTGGTGGCACGGCTATCCGTGGCGGATGATCCAGACGAATCTGCGCGAGACGGACATGGCCGACATAGATGCGAACGACTATGTGGCGCAGCTGAAGGAGTTCCAGGCTACCGTCGCGATGATCAATACCTCCGGCATTATCGCGAGTTACGAGAGCGACCTCGACTTTCACTTCCAGAGTGAATTTCTTCACGGTGATGGGCTGGAACGGATCATCGAGGCGTGTCACGCGGCGGGTATCCGGGTGATTGCGCGAACCGACTTCTCGAAGGTCAGACGGCCGATATACGAGAAACATCCCGAATGGGCGTACCGGACCGCCGACGGCGAGATCGTCGATTACAACGGCGATGTGCATGTGTGCATGAACGGTGAGTATCAGCAGGTATACGCACTCGAGATCATCCGCGAGACGCTCGAGAAGCTTGCCGTCGACGGGGTGTTCTTCAACATGGGCGGCTACCAGGAGCGCGACTACTCCGGGAACTACTACGGTTTCTGTCACTGCGCCGCCTGCCGGCGCCGCTTCGCCGAGATGTATGGTGAGCCGATTCCTCGAGTCGCCGACCCGGACGATCAGGTCTACCGGAGCTACCTGAAGTTCAAGGAGGTGACACAGGAGGAGTATCACCGCAAGCTCGAGCAGTTCATCCACTCGATCCGCCCCGATATGTGCATCGATAGGGCGTTCTCGCTCGGCGAAGGCTTCGTGCGCCAGGAGTCGAACACGGCGATCGCACGGCCGCTTCCCCGATGGCAGTACTCGGCCTCCGACAACACGAAGTGGGTCGTCGGCTCGTACCCCGGCTTCGTCTCTTCGAACACATCGGTGGACTTCATCGACTTCCCGTACCGGCACGTGGCCGTTTCCCCTGCCCAGCAGTCGCTGCGCCTCGCGCAGAGTCTGGCCAACGGCGGGGTGCTCGATTACTACCTCATCGGCCGCCTCGACGATCATGAAGACCGGACCGGATACGACGAGATAAAGTCAGTGTTCGCCTTTCACGCCGAGCACGAGGAGCTGTTCTCCGACATGCGGTCGAAGGCGAACGTTTTGCTGGTTAAAGATGGCTACGGTGACGAGGCCGAATACCGGGGATGGTACCGCACTCTGACCGAGTCCCACTTCCTCTTCGACACGATGCTCGCGGGCAGGCTCGAAGAGAACGAACTCGCAGGCTACGAGCTCGTGATACTGCCGAACACGAAAGCGTTGAGCGATCGCTCCTGCGAGAAACTTGATGCGCTGGTCGCCTCCGGTGGTCGCGTCATCTCGGTTTTCGACAGTGCCTCCTGGGATGATGAGTTGCGGGTGCGGGCGAGCGCCGGGCTGAAATCGCTCGGCATTCGGCGTGTGCTCCACCGAAGAAAGGAGATGACATCGTCGTACTTCAAGATCGGAGCGGAGTTCCCGGTGACCGCGCTTTCCGGAACGTCGCTGGTGTATCTCGATGGGCCGTACGACTACTGCGAGTACGAGCCCTCGTGCACTCCCATGCTCAAGCTGATCCCGCCGCACAACTTCGGACCTCCCGAGCGCTGTTACTACACGCAGGTCACCGACCACCCCGGGTTGGTTGTTCATGGGCACGGCGAGGGGGCGGCGATCCACATACCGTGGTTGCCCGGCACGCTTTTTCACCGGCAGGGCTACGTCAACACGAGCAATTTCCTCTCGGATCTCGTCCGGAATGTGGCGGCAATCGAGCCGCTGGGAGGCGATCTCTCGCCGATGGTGGAGGCGACGCTGTTCGAGAAGCTCGACGGCTCGAGCGCGAGGCTCTCGCTGGTGAACAACAGCGGGCACTTCGGAACCTCGTTCTATCATCCGGTCGAGATCGCGGCGGCTACGATTACTGTTCCGTGCCCGGAGAAGCCGCGCTCGGTGCGAAGCGAGGTCCTCGACCGCGATCTCTCACACTCCTGGAAGGACGGGCGGCTCGAGCTGAAAGTGGAGCGCCTGGGGCTTTTCGATTTTGTGTCGATAGTTCACGCCTGACGTGAAGCGCTGTATGCGCCGATCGATTGCCGCCGCGAAGTCCGAATAGAATTCCACTGCAAACTCGCGTTATACTTCAATCGGCGCCTCGTTTCGCCCGGTAATCAGGGACGACGGGAGGTGCCGTGTGGAGCAAGCGATGGAACTCTCTGCCGAAACGCTCGAAGCTATCGGCCGCTATGTCCGGGGAAATCTCGGGGCGTGGTTGCGCGAAGTCGATCTCGACCGGGATATCGAGCTGCGCGAGCGGACGGTGCGAGTGGAGGAAGAGCTGAAGGCGCAGCGCGAGCTCATGCGCGAGGGGTTCGCCCAGACGGAAAAACGGTTCGAGCAGATGGAAAAGCGGTTTGACCTCATGCAGGAGCAGATGGACCGCAGATTCGAGGAGGTCGGCAAGCGATTCGAACTCATGCAGGAGCAGATGAACCGCCGGTTCGAAGAATCAGACAAGCGCTTCGAGCAGGTGGACCGCCGCTTCGAGGATATGCGCAGCTACAGCACCCGCTGGTTTACGGTGATCTCGCTGCTGCTTACCGTCGTCGGTGTTGCGGTGACCGTCAGTTCGTTTGTGTAATCCGGAGCGCATGGAGCGGTGGGATAGCGACCGGGCATTGAACGAAGAGAT
>PUOG01000161.1 GCA_003552745.1 Spirochaetaceae bacterium | reverse complement strand
TGTCCTCGAGTCGGAAGAAGTTCGGGCATTCGAGGAACTCACGCTCGTACTTCGGACTCGACAGGATTACCGATTGATACTCCCACTCCAGCAACCGCTCGTCGCGCGCCCGGTAGAGCAATACCGCCGCGCGTTCCTCCGGTGGGGAGTCGATCACCGCGCCGAGTACCATATAGGTGTGTTCCCGGTACTCGAAGACGAACGGGTCACGCCAGTCGTCGAGAATGGGCGGACCGCCGTGGGTATCACGGCTCAACACAGGATTTTCATCGATCTTCCGCCAATTGAGCATTTGAGAGTCACTAACGGCCATCCACTGCTCGAACGGCTGTGCCGCCCCTTCCGGTCCCACCTTCGTATAGAAAATGACCGGCGTGCCGTCGGCGCGAATAGCGCTCGTGCCCGAATAGCAGAACGCTTCCCCACGGTCGGTCGAGGGAATCAACGCGATCGGCAAATGCTCCCAGTGAGCAAGGTCACGACTGCGGGCGTGTCCCCAGTGAATGCTCCCCCACGAATCCGAATATGGATTGTGCTGATAGAAAAGGTGGTAGTACCCGTCGTGATAGATCGGACCGTTCGGATCGTTCATCCAGTTTGCCGGCGGGAGAAAATGGTACCGGGGGCGAGTTGGATCGTCGCGTGCGACTTGTGCGGCACGCCGAAGTGCATCGATCGCCGACACGGTTGGCTTCTCTTCAAACGCGCGTCTCAGGTTTTCCATCATTAGATGCTCCGTTCAAGTGATTACTTCTACGCCGCGCTCGCGGATACTCAGTCGTACCGCCGCCGGGGTCGCTGCGTCGGTCACCAGTGTCGTTGCGACCTCAATCCCACCGATCTGCGTAGCTGCCCCCACGTTAAAGCGTGAACAATCGCAGAGGACGGTGATGCGTCGAGCCGCTCTGACCATCGCCTGCAGCATCGGAGACTCGGCGATATTGTCACAACACAGCTTATAGTCTGCGGATATGGATGCCGGTTCGAGCATGAGATTGTCGGCACGCAACTCACTCACCGCGCCTTCGGCGATCCACCCTACCAAGCCGGAATACGGTGGACGCAGCTCGCCACCGGTTGAGATCAAGTGAATCGAGGGATTCGTGGAAAGCTTTGCGAACACGCGGGTCGAGTTGGTGATCACGGTCATCTCGATTCTGCTCGCGGCGAGTAGGTCGGCGAGCGCTTCGGTGATCGCGCCGTCGCTCATGAGAATCACCTTATGCGGCTCGATCAGCCGGAACGCCCGTTCGGCGATCTGTCTGCGTGCTTCCTCGATCTGCCGTTCCTGTACCCCGCTGCGGTCAAACGTTCGGAGGTCGACGGTTGAAGCGGGAGCCAAGCGCACGAGCGCCTGTTCGACTTGTGCGGACCACTCGGGCTCAACGGTATCGTCGCCTACATGTGCGAGCGACAGCGGATTCGGCACCTTAGGTGCAGACACTCGCGTCTCCAATTCGTCGCGCTGCTCCGACTGCAACTCCGCACTCGACACGATACGATAATCGAGGGGTTCCCTCAGAGCCTGATTCGAGTCGGAATCGGCGAGTGCTCGCACTCCGGAGAGTAGCCGTTTCGCTGTCAGTACCGGAGATACATCGATCCCCGCAGTCGGGCGAAACAGATCGAGCTGTGTGATCGCCTCTCGAATCTGGTGGTGCGAGATACCGAAGAGAACGATCGCCGGTAGCCGAAACGAACGTTCGGAATCGTTGAGCGATTGAACGAGGGATACGGTGCTCGTCTCGTCCACCGAATAGATGACGTCGACATCCGGATACGTATTCAGCGCGTCAGACACGACCGATGCGCTTTGACAACGCGAGATCACATAGCTCTCTACCGGCGCCTGATCCTCCTCCTGCAACCTCCGCGCGAAGCCGGCTATGCGATCGTCAAAGCACTCAGCGTCACTGCTCACAATCAACACTGTTCGAATCGACCTGGATTGTTCGCGAAGTTGATCGGCAAGGAAATCGCACAGCTCGTACGACGCGCGGTAATTGTTGACCTGGTAATAGGCAGCGACTTCGCTCTTCGTCGCATAGTTCCATCCATTAAGGTCGTGCTGCTCCCCGTCGTTCAGCGGCCGGTACACGCGATAGGAGGTGGGCTCCTGTGATCGCACCACCCAGAAATCGGGTCGAAAAACGGCGTGTCGCTCGGAGGAGGCGGATGGTTGGTCGACGCGCAGGGCTGCCGACCGATCACCGGCATGCGCCATGCCGAAGGCACGACGAATGGCTCCATTCTGCTCGAGCTCGTGGAGATCGCGCCGGATAGTGACCTCCGAGACGCCAAGCTGACTGCTCAACGCACGCACAGAAACTGATCCGCGGCGGCTCACCTCCGAGATAATGCGATTCTGTCGCGCCCGTTTCATCTGAAGCTCCCCTGCACAGGCACTGAGCCTACCATAATCCGATCCATGTGCAAAACGAAAGAGCAATTACCTTTCGACTTGATCACAAATCGATCATATGTTCTTTCGAGATGCTCATTCGTTGACAGCTCCCGAAAAGCTACCAGTACAATGGAGTTGCTTATCCTGAAAGCACGCCGCCCCTGCGGGCGGGGATTTCGAAGGAGGAATCTATGAGAAGGATATCGATAGCACTGCTGATCGCTATCGTTGGCGCCGGAGCGATCTGGGCCGGCGGTCAGCCGGAACCGACGGTAGCACCCGGTTGCGATGGCGAGATAACTCAGAGCGAGATCGAAATCTGGTGGCACGAAGGTGCAGAGGCGGAAGTCCGCGTCGTCGAGGAGTTTGTCGAGGAGTTCAATGCTTCGCAAAACGACGTGACGGCCAGCCTTACACTCATCCCGGAGGCCGACTACGCGGAGGCGCTTCGCGGGGCCGCCGCCGCCGGCGATCTTCCTGATGTCGTCGACACCGACGCTTCGTTCGCATTCAGCTACGCCTGGGCGGGCGATCTTCAGCCGGTGGATACGTGCATGAGCCCCGAGCTCCAGGACGATCTACTCTCGTCCATCGTTCAACAAGGCACATACGCCGACCGAATCTGGGCGGTCGGTATGTTCGACTCCGGACTCGGACAGTACGTGTATCGCCCGGCGCTTGAGGAGATCGGTGCCCGGATTCCAGAGCATCCTGAAGAGGCATGGACCATCGAGGAGTTCAACGACATTCTCGCAGACCTACGCGAGGCCGGATGGGAACAGCCGCTCGACGTCAAGCAGAACTATGGGCTCGGTGAGTACTACTCGTATCTCTACATGCCGTTCGTCTGGTCGGCAGGCACCGATGTGCTCGCTTCCGACTTCTCGCAGTCCGACGGCTACTTGAACAGTGATCCCGCGGTGGATGCACTGACGCACAAGCAGATGTGGCACGAGGAAGGTTATGTAGATGCCAACGAGGATGACGCGGCGTTCATCGAGGGGCGATCGGTCATATCTATGGTCGGTCACTGGGAGTACACCCGCTACAAGGACGCTTTCGGAGACGACCTGGCCGTAGTGCCGCTTCCCGACTTCGGAGCAGGAACACGTTCCGGTCAGGGCTCGTGGCAGTGGGCTGTCAACGCCGACTCCGACGCCGATGCGGCCTGGAAATTCATCGAGTTCACTCTCGAACCCGAGCGAATGACGCGGATGGCGGACGCTGCAGGCGCCCTGCCGGCGCGATCCTCGGTCGCCGAAGATCACGATCTCTGGGGTCCCGGCGGCGATCTCGAGCTGTTCCGGATCCAGCTGGAGGAAGGGTATACCGTGCCGAGACCACCGCACCCTGTGTATGCAACAGTTTCTTCGGCGTTCAACCAGGCCGTTCACGACATCATCGATGGAGCCGACGTACGTCAGGCGCTCGACCGTGCGGCGGCGGAGATCGATGCGGATATCGAAGCGAATGAGGGCTATCCCGAGCCTCAGTTTGCCGACTGATCCACGATCCTACATTGAAGAACCGCGGGGACCGGCTATCGCCGGGCCCCGCGGTCACCGGTCCGGCACGGGCCGGATACCGGTACCGAGGAGGCGCAGAGATGTCGACACGTGCTGAACGATCGATGAAAGGAAAGGACGCTCCGCCGGCCGACCGGCAACTCGCCGGTTTTCTCTTCTGTCTGCCCGGAATCGTACTTCTCGCGACGATGCTGCTCTTGCCCTTTCTCCTGGCATTCGGGCTGTCGTTTACAAGTCTGCGCCTCGCCTCGCCGCTGCCAGTGCGTTTCGTCGGCATCGATAACTACATCGCGATCCTGACAAGCGATTCATTCTGGCGTGCGCTCGGCAACAACCTCTATTTCACGGCCGTCGTAGTTCCACTACAGACGGGCCTTGCCCTGTGGCTCGCGATACTGGTCAATCGGCCGTTGAAGGGTATTGTAGCCTTTCGTGCGATCTACTTCACACCGGTTGTCGTCGTAATGACCGTCACCGCAACCGTCTGGTTGATCCTTTTCAACCCCGATCGCGGTCTGGTCAACGCGATACTCCGATTCGTTTCCGCCGGACGGCTGGAGAGCAACTGGCTACGCTCGCCGACGATGGCTATGCCGGCGATCATGATCATGTCTATCTGGCAGGGAGTCGGCTTTCAGATGATCATTATTCTTGCCGGGCTACAGGACATCCCCAAAGAGCTGTACGAGACCTCGGAGATAGATGGGGCTAGCCGGAAACAGCAGTTTCGCTACGTAACAATACCGATGCTCCGGAACACGCTCATTTTCGTCGCCACGGTCACGATGATCCTCGCCTTCCGTCTCTTCGACCAGGTCTGGGTCACCACTCGAGGCGGCCCGCTCGGAGCGACGAGGACGATGATGATCGAGATGGTGCAACTCGGATATGAGCGTCAGATGATAAGTCGAGGTGCGACGGTAGCCGTCATCTTCTTCCTTATCGTTATCACGATCACGATCGTGCAGCGTCGACTCATTCGTGAGGAGGTGAACTGATGGCACTCCCGGCTCGGGGAATACGTTCAGTCCCCTCATACATACTCCGTATCGCGCTTGCGCTCGTCTTTCTCTTTCCGCTCATCTTTATGATTGTCGGAGCGTTCAAGCCGAACGAGCTCGTACTAGCCGAAGCCAACACCATCCGCGCCTTCTGGCCGACCGCCGCCTCTTTCGACAATTTCGTCTCGGCATTTCGCCGAGCGCGATTCGGACAGCTTTTCGTCAACTCGGTAATCATCTCGACGTTCACCGTCGGGCTCGGGCTCGTCGTAAACTCGATGTTCGGCTATGGCCTTTCGCGCCTGCCATTTCGCGGATCGCGATTCGTCCTGCTCGGGGTGATAGGCCTGACCATCATTCCGCTCGAATCGGTGGCAATTCCGCTGCTATGGATAATGTCGGAGGTTGGGCTTCGGAATACCTACGCGGTGCAGATTCTTCCGTTCATCGCCAATCCGCTGTTCATCTACCTATTCTATACCTTCTTTATCCCTATACCTCGCGACCTCGAAGACGCAGCGCGAATAGACGGCGCCGGCACGGTACGCACGTTCGTACAGATCGCGATGCCGCTGTCGAAGCCGGCGTACGCTACCGTGGCCATCCTTTCCTACATGTTCATCTGGGGACAGCTGTTGTGGCCGGTGCTCGTCACCGCGGGGCCGAGAGTGCGCCCGCTCCCGCTCGGGATCTCGGTGCTCATACACCAGCCGCCAATAAACTGGGGAGATGTTATGGCGTTCGCCTTCATGATGACCTTGCCGCTGCTGATCCTGTTTATCGTGTTTCAGCGCTGGTTCGTGCAGAGTGTCGCGAGCAGTGGTGTGAAGGGATAGCCGCCGGCGGAACGATGCGCGAAAGCCGGTAGGCAACCATCAATAACGAGATAAACACGACGAAGAATGCGCGCCGGCGCCCCGGCCTGTCGAATGTGGAGTGTGCGAGTGCGAGCGCATCGAGCTCAGCCACCTCGTCGTCGGTCAGAGAAAACTCGGTCGCGGCGAGAGTGTCTTCGAGTTGTGCGGTCGACCGGGTTCCTACGAGCGGCACTACGCCCTTGTGTATACTCCAGTTGATGCAGACCTGCGCCATCGACCGGCCGTGCCGCGCGGCGGTCTCGGCAATCTTCGCGCGCAGTTCGGCGATATCGTCGCAGCGAATGCCGGCGAGGCGGGCGAGGCGTATTCGGTCCGCCCGCTCAGCGGTGAGGCCGTCGGTCAACAGCCCCTGTCCCACCGGGCCGTAACCGATAACAGCGATTCCGCGCGTGCGGCACTCATCCACGGTCGCTTGCAGCGAACGCGCGCTGTAGACAAGCAGGTTGAACATGATCTGATTGGCGATGATCGGAACACCGACTTCCGCTGCAACTGTGTGGGCACGCGCAACCTGCTCGGCGTCGAAGTTCGATACTCCGATGTGCCGGATCAGTCCGGCCCTCACCGCGCGCGCGGCACCACGAATCCACACCTCCGGCGAGCGAGGATGCACCGGCGAGTGTATGAAACAGATGTCGGCCCGCCGCACCCCCAAACGGCGATTCGACCGGCGGATCGCGCGAACCACCGAGCGTTCGCTCCACCGCCAGATAGTCGGCAGGAACTTCGTCGCGATGAGCGCCTGGGGCGGCTTGAACCCGGCGCGGCCAACTTGCAGCTCGCAGGAGCCACCACCGTAGCCTTCGGCGGTGTCGACAAAGGTCACCCCCGCGGCGAGCGCCCGCCGGCGGATCTCCCGCAGAGTGTCGATCGGCACGACGCGCCCGTTGATCTTCGCATCGAGCCGGCTATTGCCCCACAGCATGGTTCCGATTCCGATCGGCATGCGAAGGCCGAGAATGTCGGCGGAATGCTGCGTGGATACCGCCGTTCTGAAAGTGCGTTCGCGGGCATGGTATTCGTCGCGCGCAGTCCGGCCGTGACCCGGGTCGCTGCCTTCCGGACCGCCGCCCTCCGGGCCGTTCCGCACTCCGCGGCCATTCGGCTCCGCTCGCGTTGCGAGAAATATCGATACACTTCCCATTATGACCGCGGTGACCGGCGGAATCACCGAGCCGGCAAAGAGCCACAGAATGACGAACCAGCTCACGACAATGAGGGCGATAGCCTGCGCCTTCTGCCGTCGGGCGATCGCACGTTCCTTTTCCCACGTGTGAAGGATCGGACCGTACCTCGGATGCTCGTGAAGCCAGACGTTGAGCCGCGGACTGCCTTTTGCTGCCGCCCAGGCGGACAGAAGTACGAACGGCGTCGTCGGCAAAAGGGGAACGAACACGCCGAGCCCTCCGAGTCCGAGCGCGGCGAGAGCAAAGCCGTGGTACATCCAACGAGTCTGTGCGCGCTGCGCATTCGGATTCTCGCTCATGGTTGCAATCGATTATAGCACTCGACACCAACGAGGTATTGATCTGTGTCAACGCGCGAACATCTGGTAGTGTCTCGAAGCGACCCGGTGCACGGATCCAGCCTGGCTGGACTCATGCAGCCCGATACCGAAGTCACCTCAGATTCTGCTCCATGTAGAGACCGAGCTCGACCATCCGCTCGAGAAGCTCCTCGCGCGAGGCGCCGGGAAAGTTGGCGAGCACGATCTCCTTCGCAAAGAGCCGGGCGACATAGCGCAGTTTCGTCGCTGACTGCCGCGAGGCGAACACGAAATCGGGATGGCCGGTATTCACCGTAATGAGCGACTGATCGGCATCGTACTTCGACCGCCACAGCTCGCCCGGCGCGTAACGATACGTGTAGCCGGGCAGCCCGCGTTTGGCCAGCGGACCGTCGGCGCCTCGCGCGCCGGTGAGACTGGCGGTTACCGTCAGGTTGGCCCGTGCCTCCACCTCGACCGCATCGTCACCCTCGCCCTGCCGTGCACGCGCGACGACAACGGCGAGTTCCGGCTCCGGCGGGGCGAGATACGTGGCAAACTCTCCCTCGGTCACATCCAGCGAGCCGCGACCGTGCTCCATGTTCCAGGTGATGTCGACACCCGCGTCGATGGTGCGCCTGGCCTTGTCCCTCGCCACCGCATGCAGTTTCCGCTGCCCGGCAACGGGCACTTTCGCGCTCGCCGGCCGGATGTCGAGGCGGTAGAGCGGGCCGGGAAACTCGAAGAACTCGCGCTGTGCTGCTCGATCGCCGGCGGAGTCGACCGTATCGGCGAACGCCACGCCCGGGACCGACTCCGACGAACCGGTCGCGCCGTCCCCGGATGCCCCATCCGCATCGCCGCCGCCATCACCGCGGTCTTCGAGCGCATCGCCGGAGTGCTCACCTCCGTCGCCGCTCGATGCGCCGCCGGTATTCGATCCGGTCGCCGTCGAACGCCCGTCGGAGCCTTTCACGCCGAGCCAGCCGTATTCGTCGGCCGGAAGCATCGCGAACGCCTCCTTGAGCGCGCGCGTGATCCGGCGCAGCATCGCGCGGCTCGCCTCCTCTTCCTCCGCGCGCCTTCGCTCCTCGATCGCCGCCGAGAGCGTCTCCTCCACCGGCGCGATTGCATCTATCAACGCGTCGAAGGCATCGTCATAGACGACCCCGTCCCGTGTTCCCGGGGTCAGCTGTATGAACGACGCATCGATGATTCCCTCGACATAGCCGCTCGTCCACGGAGGGCGGCGAAACGCATCGGTCGCGGTGATATCGTGCAGCACACGCGTTCCCTGCTTGTGCAGAGCTACCCCCGCCCCCGACCCGGGCACGGTCAGATACAGCTCAACGATAATCTCGCCGTACGGAGAGCGCACTTCCGGAAGTTCGTGCAGAAGCTGCCCGGTGAAGCGGCGCGGTTCGACGGCGAGCTCCTTGCGCGCGCTGCGGTCGATGATCCGAATCGAGACACCGCTTCTCCGAATCCGGTCGCGCAACTCACTCGCAAGGTAGCTCTGGATCTTCTCGCCGGAGAGCATGCGAACGCCGGAAAGCAGCGGCGTGATATGAAGGGCGGTACCCGGCTGATCGAACAGCTCGCGGCTATCGCGAATCTTGTAGCCGGGGTCGTCCTTGACCAGATGAAGCCGTCTCGCTTCGGCACCTTCGGCCTTCGAGGTGAGCACCAGCTCCTCACCGACAGTCCAGAAACTCAACAGGCCGATACCGAACTCGCCCTGCACGCCGCTCTCGCCCTTCTCCTTCAGCTTTCGTTTGATCGAGTCGCCGATATGGGTCGCCAGGTAGTGGAAATCGGCCACACCCTCTCCGTCGTCGATGACCTTGAGATACTGCTCGCCCTTGTGTTTGCCGCGAACTATCGAGACATTGCGCGCCTTCGCGTCGATGGAGTTCTCCACGAACTCGGCAATCGCCTTCAGCGGATTGGTCTGACTGAGCGCGATAATGCGAATCGCGTTCCAGTGGTCTCCGATTCGCAGCTTACCCTCGTTGCGGTTTGCCGCCCGGCGCGGCTTCGTACTTCCGGACTTCGATTTTGCCACTGTGTACAGCGTAGTACCCTGCGGTCGTTTCCGCAATCCGGCTACGCGAAGCTACTACCGGCGAGGTGACACGTCACTTTCCCGAATTTGGCGGACACCGATAGAAATACGCTATAGTTGGTGGCGTGCTATACCTGAGTATCGAGTCTGTAGACGTCGCCGAACTATTCGAGTCGTGGGGCGCGTCGCCGGCGTTCGCCGCTGCCGCCGCCCAGGTGATCATAGTTGCGATGGTTATCGCAGTCGCGTGGATTGCGAACTTCGTCGTCCGGCGGGTGATCGTACGCACGCTGCATCGCCTCGCGCTCGGCTCGAAGGTGACGTGGGACAACCGGATCGTCGAACGGCGCGTGCTGGTGCATCTCGCACGAGTGGTACCGGGGGTTATCTTCTACGTCGCCGCGCCGCTTATCGGAGCCGGCGTACCGTGGCTCATCACCGCCGTTCACCGGGCCGCCGCTGCGTGGATCATTCTCACGGTCGCGTTCACCCTCGACGCGGCGCTGAACGCATTCCACGACATTTACCACGAGAACCACCAGTTCGCACGCCAGCGACCGATCAAGGGGCTCCTGCAACTGGGAAAGGTACTGCTCTTTGCGGTGGCGGGAGTGCTTGCCATCACCACACTGCTCGATCAGTCCCCGGTCGGAATTCTGAGCGGACTCGGCGCGATGAGCGCGGTACTCCTGTTGATCTTTCGCGACTCGATTCTCGGCTTCGTCTCCGGCATCCAGCTGTCGGCGAACAATATGGTGCAGATCGGCGACTGGATCGAAATGCCGAAGTACGAGGCCGACGGCGACGTTATCGACATCACCCTCCAGACCATTAAGGTTCAGAACTGGGACAAGACGATTACGACGATTCCGATTTACG
>PUOG01000146.1 GCA_003552745.1 Spirochaetaceae bacterium | reverse complement strand
TCCGGCTCGACATCGAGCACCCCCGCTTCGCTCGCCATTATGACCCGGTCGTCCTCGGTGACGTAGTATCGACTGGGACGCAGACCGTTGCGATCGAGTACGGCCCCGATTACGTGACCGTCGGTGAACGCGATCGAAGCCGGACCATCCCACGGTTCCATGAGCGTCGAGTAGTATTCGTACATCGCCTTCTTTCGGTCGGACATCAGCGAATGGTTCTGCCACGCCTCGGGGATCATCATCATGACCGCTTCCTGAAGGCTGCGTCCGGAGAGAAGAAGAAGCTCGAGCACGTTGTCGAAGGTACCGGAGTCGCTGAGGTCCGGCTCGATAATGGGGAATGCGCGCTGCAGGGAGTCGCCGAACAACTCGCTCTCGAGCACACCTTCTCGTGCGGTCATCTTGTTCACATTGCCGCGCAGGGTATTGATCTCGCCGTTGTGGCTCATGAAGCGCAGCGGCTGTGCACGGTCCCAGCTCGGGAAGGTATTCGTTGAGAAACGCGAATGCACGAGAGCGAGATGAGTCTCGTAATCGGGCTCGGCCAGGTCGAGGAAGTAGCGAAAGAGCTGATCGGGCATGAGCATGCCCTTATAGACCATGACGCGCGTGGAGAGACTGCAGATGTAGAACATCGAATCTCTGTCGTGCTCGCCTCCCCGGATAGAGCTCTGCGCCTGCTTTCGGATCAGATAGAGGGCCCGTTCGAACGCGTCATCGTCGTACTCGTCGCTGGCGGCGATGAATATCTGCTCCATCTCCGGTTCGCTCTCCCGAGCGGTCGGACCGATCATCGAGTTGTCGCGAGGTACGGTTCGCCAGGCGATGACGCGTTGTCCCTCCGACCGAACTATGCGAGCAAACTGCTCCTTGCACCTTTCGCGATCGTCACGGTCTGTCGGAAGGAAGACCACCCCCGCTGAGTAGCGTCCACGATCGGGAAGCGTACTCCCGAACTCCTCTCCGGCGATGCGCTCGATAAACCGTTCCGGGAGAACGGTCAGGATTCCCGCTCCGTCGCCGGTATTCCTGTCGCTACCGACTGCCCCGCGGTGGGTCATGTTTATCAGCAGCTGCTTCGCGTCATCGACTATCGAATGGCTGCGCTGCTTCCGTATGTGGGCGACGAATCCAACACCGCATGAATCGTGTTCATTGCGGGGATCGTACAGCCCATATGCTTTCGGTCGTGTTTTCATAAGCGAACCTGTATATTTATAGAATCCTGATTCTATACGAATGCATCAGTATAATGATAACTACACTTCAGTGTTTTGACAAGTACCGCAGAACAGAAATGTAGGCCGTTCCTACATTTTCGTATGCTCAGGGCGGCAGATGGCGCAATATGACACATTTCGGGTGTTCGCGATTCAGGCGGAGGCGAGTAAAGCGGTATTGGGAGTGTTCGGTCGGATCACATCCGCTCGAGGAACGGAACTCCGATGAGCGGTACGGTTCCTCTGAGCGTTTCGGCGACCGCGCGCGCGAGCGCCATGCGCACGCTGCGTACGCCGACATCGTTCGCGGTGAGGATCGGATGATCGTGGTAGTAGCGGCTGAACTGCTTCGCCAGCTCGTAGAGCGCAGCCACGACGAGGGAGGGGTTATAGCTCGCTGCTGCGTTCGCCACGACCGCCGGCATATCCGCGACCGCTTTGATAAGGTCCCACTCCTCGGGCAGCGACAGGAGCGAAACATCGATCTCCTCGTCAGGCAGCAGTTCGAACTCTTTGCTCTTGCGGATCATACTCGAGATCCGGGCGCCCATATACTGCACATACGGACCGGTATTTCCGGCAAAACTGATCGATTCGGCAGGGTCGAAAACCATATCCTTGTTCGGGCTCGTTGCAAGCAGGTAGTAGTGCAGAGCACCGACGGCGATATCCCGGCTGGTGCGCTCGATATCCTCTACTTCCGCCTCGCGGCCCTTGGAGACGATCTCGTTCTTCGCCAACTCACTGAGATCGGCGAGCAGATCGTCGGCATCGACGACCGTGCCCTGGCGGCTCTTCATCCTGCCCTCCGGCAGGTTAACCATCCCGTAGGAGAGGTGGTAGAGATTCTCCGCCCACTCGTGTCCGAGCCGCCCGAGTACGGTGAACAGTACCGCGAAGTGATAGCGCTGTTCACTGGCTACCACATAGATCAGCCGATCGAACGGCCAGTCGCGGTAGCGCGCGATCGCGGTGCCGATGTCCTGCGTCACATAGAGACTCGTGCCGTCTGCTCGCAGCAACACCTTGCGGTCGAGCCCGACATCCTCGAGATCGACCCAGATCGCACCGTCATCGTCCTTGTAGAACACACCGCGCTCGAGCCCGGAGAGGATTTCATCGCGTCCGGAACGGTAGGTTTCGCTCTCACGGTAGACTGCATCGAAACGGACACCGGTTGCCCGATAAGTCTCCTCGATTCCCTCTATCGCCCAACGGTTCATCGTTTTCCAGAGCTCGACGACGTCTGGATCGTCCTGCTCCCATCGGCGTAACAGCTCGGCAGCACGCTCCTTCGCCGAGGGATCGCGCTCGGAAAGCTTGTGAAACTCGACATACCAGTCGCCGACGAAGTGATCACTCTTGCGCCCGACCGACTCCGGCGTCTGCCCTACTCCGAGCTCCTGGTAAGCGAGCATCGATTGACAGATATGAATACCGCGATCGTTTATCAGGTTCACCCGACGCACCGACGCACCGGCGGCCTCGAGCAGCCGGCTCACGCTTTCGCCGATGGCATCGTTGCGAAGATGTCCGAGATGAAGCGGCTTATTCGTGTTCGGGCACGAGAACTCGACCATAACGCGCGAACCGTCGAATGTTTTCGAGCACACCCACTCCGCCCCCGCCTCCGAAACCTCGCGCAGCACGTTGCGGATCAACTCCGGTCGGTTCAGCTTGATGTTGAGGTACGGACCGGCAGCACTCGCTTTCCCGCCGGCCGCTTCCTCGTTGATCACCGCCGCCACACGCTCGGCGATTTCGGCCGGATTGCGGCGAAACACCCGTGCGAGCGGAAAGAGTGGGAACGCGATGTCGCCGAGCTCGGAGTTCGGAGGCGTCTCGGCCACGAGCGCATCGGAGGGAAGCTCGGCGTCGATTTCCATCTCGGACATCAGCCGCTCAACCGTATGTCGGACTGAGTCGGTCCACTGTTTGCGTATTTCGATCATAAGCGGTTTCGAGGCGTGATTATTCCCCGAAAGGCCCCGCGACGGCAAGCATGCGCCGGAACGCCGGACCGTCTCTTCGGTAACTTCCGAGGCGAGAATCGCACACCGTACAGTTACGAACCACCGTAGCGCGCGCGATGTCGGCCTCTTCGAGTAGCCGCACGTTTGCCGCACGCAGATCGATATAGCTGTCACCGTCGCGGTGGAACCCGGCTTCCTCCCCGAAACGGCGACGAAACAGCTCGGCACGCTCGGCGGGGACTGCATAGCAGCGCCCGCAAATGCACGGTCCGAGAATCGCCGAGATCGACGATGCCGGCGACCGCGTGATCCGCACTAACTCGTCGACAGCCTCCCGCACGATCCCCGTGCCCTTCCAGCCGCTGTGCAGAAGCGCGGCGGTCGCACTTTCGGCGACCGTCAACAGTACAGGCATGCAGTCGGCGACGGTGACTCCCGCGGCAAAGCGCGAGATATCGAAGATCATTCCGTCTGCTTCAACACTGTCGAGCCGTGGCGGACCGGACCGGAGATCGCAAACGATCGTGCTATGCGTCTGCCTTACACCGAGCACACGAGCCGGATCGAGACCGGAAGCTTTCAGCACTCGCTCGCGATGAGGTGCCGGCTCCCCCGACGGCCCCATATCGCCGGCACGATCGGCGCTGATACGGAACGGGATGCGGCTGTCGATCTCGAGCCAGAGATCGCTGTCGGGGACTTCTCGCAGCTCAATAGCGCTGGTGTTCAATCCGCCTCCACTATAGTGTTCGAACGGTCGCCAGATCGTATCCGCGCGCGATCAGCTGCTCGGCGCTCTTGATCGTACCAAGCGCTTCATCGAGCGATCGCAGGAAGGAATCGGTCTCGCGGCCACGAATAACAGAGAGGTTCGAGAGCGTATCGTATTTCCCTCCGACCTCTCCGTAGAGGATGCCGTTGAGCACCATCGCAATACTGCGCAGCGCATTGACGGTGTCACCGGTAATCGAGGCGGCTGCATCATCCACTTCCTGAATCACCGACGCGGGGTCACCCTCGCCGGCAGTGGACCCCGCCAGTCGACGACCGAGCACGCCGTCGGGGGCGATTCGGGTCTTCAGCGTGTCGATTCGCTGCCTCAGTTCCTGTAACGCTTTGAATGCCGCATCGAACTCCTGTTTGTTCGTCTCTTTGTAGAAGTCGCCTGCGACTTGCAGAGACCGGAGAATCGGCCGAATCTCCGGCTCGAACAGTTGCACCAGAAATGCATCGATAATCGCGAGCACCGGAGCAAAGCGCCCACGAGTACTGATCGACGAGCCCGGGTAATCACGCAGCGGTTGCACCCGCATGCGGCACAGCTCGCTCGCTTCGGCGAGCAGCATCTCCTCCCGCCGGCGAAAGGCGAAGGCCTGGAACACGTGATCGATGCGCTCGCTCCAGAACTGTTTCAGCCGTGCAAACCAGTCCTCGCCTCCCGGTCCGATATCGGGCGTATAGTGAATCGTTCCCGCAGCCAGTTTCGTCAATGAGAGCAATGGCACGGTCTCGAAAAAG
This sequence comes from Spirochaetaceae bacterium, assembly GCA_003552745.1. Lineage (GTDB taxonomy): Bacteria > Spirochaetota > Spirochaetia > DSM-27196 > SKKC01 > SLAN01. The sequence goes on along the minus strand of PUOG01000146.1, from coordinate 5,603 downwards.
CGTCGAATGGTTCGATAGTTTTCAGCAAACCTGTCTACCTGGAACTCGAACTCCCGCTCACGAGAGTCTTCGGTCTCCGGCTGAAGCTGCTGTTTCATGAACACGTAGAGCGCCCGTACGATCGAATCTCCGGTCGTCAGTCGTATTCCTCCCGCAATCTCCGTCAAACGTGAGAGAGGCTCCCGCAGGTCGCTGATCGGACACGGCTCAACCTCGGTTCCCTGGCTGGCGTGGAAGAGCGCGAAAAGTCCGCCGAAATCGAAGGTACCGAGACGTCTGAACGTCTCGAGAAAGCGTGCATTCGCGTACATGCGAGTTCGCACCGGACCCGGCATCGTGTCGAGGATGTCTTCGAGATTCGACTCGAGCCGGCGCTTCAATTCGGCATCACTCATCGCGGGATCTTCCGCGACCAGACGCTCGGGTTCGATGTCGCTTTCGATGCGCATGCGCACCTCTTCGCTCTCTATCTCGAGCAGCAGCGAGAGGAACGCTCCGCGATTCGCCGAGGTGACCGCGCCGACGCTCTCGAAGCAGATACGGGTCGATTGCTCGAGGCTGCGCAGTTTCTGATACATCGCGGGAAGCGCCAGTCGTCGCCCCGCATCGATAAGGCCCGGAGTGCCGGAGGCCACTCTACGCGCCAACTGGTTGAGCAGGTCCTGCTCCAGTAACACTTCCTGCTCTCGACCGGTAAACAGCGCGCGCAGGAGAAGCCATAGGCGAGCGAAAAGCCCCATGGCCATGATCCGCTCGCGTAACGCCGAGCCGTCGTACTCCTCAACCTCCTCCTCGATCGATACCGGCTGCTGCCCGGCACTTCCCGAGATCGACTGACTGAGTCGTTCAAGCATTTCTTCCCGCTGGTTATCCGAAAGCTCTGCTACCAGTCGGTCGAAGGTGGAGTCCGCCATGTGCCACACCTATAGTAGGCGTCAGAAAAGAGGGGGTCAACGAACGAACGCTGTCCCCCACGACTGTCCCCACGACTTGACATAGAACGGAAAGCCATACGATTCTCTGCGTTAGGATTATATGATCGAAGCGGTAACCGGCCTCATAATCGACGTGAGCTCCATTATTATTCTGCCGCGCAGCGGCAGAGCGCGGGGAGTGTAGCGTTTCGGGGCCGATAGCAGGAGCCTTGAAAAAGCCGTCTTCCCGCGGGGAGACGGCTTTTTTTGTGGCCGATCGGTGAGTCAAACACAAGGAAGGAGCAGACTGATGAATCGTGTAGACATCTACGACACGACACTTCGCGACGGCATGCAGGGACTGGAGATAAACTTCACCCTCGAAGACAAACTCGCGATCGCGCACGCGCTCGACGATGCAGGCTTCGACTATATCGAAGGGGGCTTTCCTCTCTCCAACGAGAAAGAGACGGAGTTCTTTCGACGCTGCCGAAACGAGCGTTTTGCGAACGCCCGTATTGTGTCGTTCGGCTCGACACGCGGGCCCGGGCATCAGGCCCGCGAGGATGCGCACGTTCGCGCACTCCTGGAAGCCGAGACACCGACGGTGATCATCGTGGGAAAGACATGGAAAGCGCACGTCGACAAGGTTCTACGCTGTTCCCACGAGCAGAATCTGGAGATGATTCACGATTCGGTCAACTTCCTTGTGCAGGAGGGACGACAGGTCTTCTTCGACTGTGAACACTTCTTCGACGGATTCCGCGATGACCCCGATTACGCTCGTCGCGTCGTCGAGGCGGCAAGCCAGGCGGGCGCGGACTGCGTTATTCTCTGTGACACGAACGGCGGAACGTTACCGAGCGATGTGGTTAAGGCGTACGACTATCTCTCCGGCGGCGGTTTAGCCCCGCTCGGCGGACACTTCCATAACGACTGCGGAACCGCGGTGGCGAACAGCCTCGCCGCGGTGGAACATGGAGCGGTTCACATCCAGGGAACGATCAACGGGTGGGGAGAACGATGCGGAAACGCGAACCTCTGTGCCGTCGTTCCCAACCTCATCCTCAAAATGGGCGTGCAGTGCACGTGTGCCGATCACCTTTCACATCTCACCCCCTTGAGCCGTTTCGTAGCCGAAAAAGCGAATGTCATTCCCGACAAACGACAGCCGTATGTCGGTGTCGCCGCGTTCAGTCATAAGGCCGGCCAGCATGCCGATGTAATCGCGAAAGAGGGGCGACTCATGGAGCATATCGACAGCGCTCAGGTCGGTAACGAGCGACGAGTGCTTCTCAGTGAACTAGCCGGCCGATCGACGATCGTCGACAAACTCAAACCGTACGGCGACTTCTCCAAGCGAAGTCCCGAGGTCGAGCAACTCATCTCCACGCTGAAGGCGCGCGAACGCGAGGGATACGAGTACGAGGCGGCCGAAGCGAGCTTTGACCTGCTCATGCGGCGAGTGATCGGCCAATACGAGCCGCTGGTCATTCTGCGCAACTACCACCTCGAAACATACAAGACCGCTGAAGTGCAGTCGAAAACTGTCGGAAGGATGTTTCTCTCGAGCGAAAACAAAGAGATCATGGGGGCGGCGGTTGCAATCGGACCGGTGGAAACGATCGACGACGCGCTCCGTGACGCGCTCGGGCCGCACCATCCGTGGCTCGAGAAGATTCACCTCGTAGACTATCGCGTTCGCGTTCTCAATCCCGAGAAGGAGACGAGCGCGAAAGTCCGTGTGTTCATCAGCTCGAGCGACCACATGCACACCTGGGATACCGTCGGCGTACATGAGAACATTGTGGAAGCAAGCTGGCAGGCGCTCGTGGACAGTCTCGAGTACTACTATAACACCTTCGTCATCGAGGGGCGGGCGGCCACCAAAGAGCCAACCGGCGCGTAATTCGCACGCCGGCTGCGCTCGGCCGACCGGACGCCGGCTGCGCCGGCACCGCGCAGCGTTCGGCAAATCGCCCTACCACGGCACCCCGTGGCGTTCGAGAATGCGACGGGCGGCCTGTTCCTCTTCTCCGGCCGCCACTTCGCCGACCAGCGCCACGTGCCCGAGCGATCCGATCTGTTCGGCAAGCTCGTCGAGGACCCCCAGGCTGGTCGCTCCGTGTTCGATGTTGACCTCGATGAGCTTTCCGGCGTCGGTGATCGCGCGATAGACCTCCGGCCAATGCCGCACATCGGGGGCTCCGTCACCGGGCACCCACTGAATGCCCTTCAGCTCGGGAATCGACAGCAACGTCTGCAGGTGCGGCAGCTGCCCGGGCCCGTCGAGATGGTAGAACGGCCGGTCGATCCGCCTGCAGGAGGCGCTCAGCTCCGGCAACACGAACTGTTCGAACATCGCCGGGCTGATCATGTAGCTGAAGTCGCATTGGAGCATGTAGTATGAGCGCGCCGAAAGGAGTGCCGTCCACGCGCTGTAGCCGGGATTTCGCGATCCGGCGGTCGCGGCCAGTCGTTCGAAGGCGTCGAACCACCCGTCGTGAGCCTCCCACGACAGGCGCTCGATCTCCTCAGGAAAGTCGTACAGATCGGTCGCAAGCAACTCTCCGGGACGAAACGACTGCACCACGTCGAGCGTTCCCCCGAGGTCGGTCATTCCAACTTGTGCGCGACCGTTCCAGAGTTCGGTGGCACAGCGTACGATTTCCGAAACCCGGGAGAACACGCTGTTCGACGGATCGAATCGGAGCTGGAGCTGATCCGGTGTCTCTACCTGGTCGGGAGCGAACCATATCGTCTCCTCCCGGCCGATCATCCGAGCCCCGAGAAAGGCAGCGAGCACCCCCGGGCCGAAGTTCGGCCACATTGACGGGTATCCGTCGGCCACGTATCGCCTGCGTCCAAGCTCCCAGTCCCAGCGGTCGACGATGCGCTGCGGAGATACATCGATTCCGTACGTCCCGGTGAACTTCCTGTACGGTAGCGGCGGCTCCGGACCGATTCTTTCGACAGCCGCCTGCGGCGGGTCAACTACCACGAGATTGACAAGCGGGCGGTCGAGGGCGCCCTCCCACCACGTCTCGTAGATCTCCTTTACCGCGTCCATGCGGTCGAACTCGATACGCGTCTCTTCGGGTGGATTGTACAAAGCCATGAGAGGCAGTCTACCAGAGGAAACCGGTCACCGATACGTTCGCGTACGATGTGCGCTCTCATTCGATATCGACCGTCGATATCGATCGGGCGTGACACCGAAGTGCTCGCGAAACTGTTTGGTGAAATAGCTCTGGTCGCAGAAGCCGACGTCGGTGGCGATATCGGCACACGGCTGATCGGTCTCCCGGAGCTTCCGCTGTGCCTCCTTCAACCGGATCGCGTGCAAATGCCCGATAACCGATCTACCGGTTTCCTCTTTGACCAGATGAGCTAAACGTACGGGGCTGACCCCGGCGGCCTCCGCCACCTCTTCGACGCGAATCCGTTTTCGGAAGTTGGCCGCAATGTAGGTCATCGCTCTGTGAACTCTCGGGTCGCCGTCCACCTGGCCGCTCTCATAGATCTTTCGCATGAAGTCGTCGAGCGCCGATCGCAGGACCGCTGCAAGCGACTCAAATGTTTCCGCCTCGAGAATCCTCGCACTCCAGCGCTGGTTCTGCTCCATGATCGGCTCGAGAAACGCGCTGTCTTCGATCGCACGACGAACGAGATATCCCATCATCTCGATCATAGACGCTCGTATGACCGTGAGATTGGCCGAACGGAAGAAGATGGTACCGATAAGCTGATTCAGTATTCGGCGTGCCCCGTTGTGGTCGCCGACGCGGATGAGCGCGAGCAGCCGCCGCTCATCGTCCGAACCGAGACCGCGATCGGCCGAGCGCTTTCGACGATGAATCTCCTCGGCGATCTGTCGCTGCTGCTGATGCCGCTCCCGGTTCTCTACAAGGAGGTGCGGCGTCAGTCCGCTTACTCGGTAGAGCATCTCTCCGAGTCGGTCCGCCGCCTGCCGACAGCGCACAGGCTCCCACACCGGAAGTCGCGAAAGGTAGAGGCGTGCATCCTCGCGCGCTACCCCGCTTCGCACGAAATGCTCCACCGCCTCGCCCCATTCGTCGGAATCATCGCTGCCGAGGACCTCTCCGCCGAGCAACCCTCCGGAGACGGTGGACCGATCGACCACCGGAACAACCCAACTGAGCACTCCGGGTGCGAGAAAGAAGCTGTGTGGCTCCCCCCATCGCACCGCCTCCTGCAGAGCGTGGCGTCGGGCCCGCCCGACTACGGCGATCCGATCGATCGGTGATGACTCCCCGCCGTCGACCACCGCGCCCGACGGATCGATCAGCTTTGTGCGTATCCCGTAGTTACGACGGTACCAGGTGTCGATAGTCCTGAGGGAGCGCTGCGACAGTTTCATCATAAAGCACCCCGATTCTACGCCCGATTCACGCACAAAACAAGCGCTGCACGACCGGATCGTTATAAATTGCGACGAAAACGATCTATCTGCCGGAGCCGTTCTCATCCGATAATCGAGCCATGAAGCATCTAGCTGTGTCGTCGCCGCAAGCGCTCGTATACGGATACGCTCCGAATCCGGTGCGCTGTGGACACGATCTCGCGATCGGCGAGGGTCGGGTTGTCCCGGAGCTCAACTTTACCCTCGCGGGGATGAATATCGACGAGAACTCCTTCGCCACGGTGCGAGAGGAGTACGACCGGATG
>PUOG01000303.1 GCA_003552745.1 Spirochaetaceae bacterium | reverse complement strand
GCCGTATTCTGTTCGTCGACGGGTTGCCCGCCACCGTACTCACCGTAGAGATACCGTGGAAACAGAGCGTCTTCGGCCGCTATCGCGAAACGATGTCCGGCTACGACCATCTCTATCCGGCAGCGCGAGCGTTGGAGCTGAATGCGCTGAAGGTTCCGATCAAGTGGTCTCAGATCGAGCCGGCCGAAGGTGAATACGACTTCTCGTACGTCGACCACGTGATCGATACCGCCCGCGCAAACGATCTGCGACTCGTTCTCGGGTGGTTCGGCCACTACGCCTCCGGGGACGGGTCGATCTACCGTAACTTGACGACGGAGCTCTTCGCCCCGATGTATGTCGTCGAGGATGCGGAACGCTACCCGCGCGCCGTGGACGCAAACGGTGTCGCGCATCACAACGCGGCCTCCTACGCCGACTCTCCGATCGTGGACCGGGAGTGCGCGGCCTTTGCGGCGTTTATGCAGCATCTCCGCGATCGGGACGAAGGCGAGTACACGGTACTCATGGTCCAGGTCGAGAACGAGATCGCCACGTTCGGTCTTTTGCGCCAGGAGCGCTCGATGTGGCGTGACCACTGCGACGCGGCGAACGCGCTCTTCGAGCAATGGGGTGAGGATGAGCTGTCGTTCAGTGCACGCCTTATGGCGCGCCGATGGATTCGTCCGCTCACCGATGCCGGGAAGGCGGTATATCCGCTTCCGTTCTTCTGCAATTTCGTCGGCGGGCGACTCGCCGATCACATCGTCGGCGGCTCACCGGGGGAGGACGTTGCGGTCTACCTCGAGGAGTGCCCGAATCTCGACTTCATCGGGCTCAATCTCTATGTCGAGAATGATGTAACCGCCGCGGACTTCCGGGAGAATCTCGATCGCTACCGGATCGAGCGCAATATGGTGTCGGTGACCGAGACGAACAGCGATGCCGGGCCGGTACTGCCGCGGCTGTGCTTCGATGCGATCGCCCGCTACGGTTCTCCGATCATCGCCCCCTGGGCTCTGAATATCTCCTACCCGACGCCGTACGAACCGTATGTGCTCGCCGACGGCACTCCGGCACACGGCGCCGAAGCGCTGCGCGAGACCTACGGCGCTATCGCGATGGCAGCCGCTCCGATCGCCTCCTATGCGGCTACCGATCGGCTTGCGGCAATCGTGCCGCCGCGTCCCGGCCGGCCGCACTCGGGCGTGCTCGATGTCGCAGGAGCCGAGGTTCGCTTCAGCTGCGCAACCGACGGCCGGCTCATAGTAATCCATCCGGCCGCCGACGAGTTCATCGTAATCGGTTGCCGGGGCGATATCTCCGTGCCGACTCCGGCGGCGCAATGGCCGGCGTGTCGCGAGGTCCGTGCCGACCGTGGATACTACGACGGGACCGAATTCGTACCGACCGGAGATCCGGAGTGGTTTGCGTTCAACCAGACCGCCTCGACGATCTCGGTGAGCCTGTCGGACCCGGCGGTAGTGAGACTGCGACTTCAGTCGTCGAGGTGACGGCGCCGGTACTGGTCCGGAGTAACCCCCACGTGCTCCTTGAACACGAGGGAGAACCGTTTCGGGTTCCGATACCCGACCGCCCGCGAAACGTCGACAACGCGGCGCCACGGATCGTGCAGAAGACGCCGCGCGAATCGCATTCGCAGTTGGTGCACGTAGCGGTTGAACCCCTCCCCCATGTGTCGCTTGAAGAGCCGGCTGAAGTGGGAATAGCTCATCTGAACGGTGTCCGCCACGTGCGCCATATCGATATCTTCGTGTAGATGCGCATTGATGTACTCGACCGCCCGTTCGATCGCCTGTCCACCGAACGCGGCGCTGCTCGACCCTCGCGCCATTTCGACCGCACCGGCAATCTGCCGGAACTGCGTCCGGACACTCGCCATCGAATCGTGCTCTTCGAGTTTCGGCTGAACGCCGCTGACTCCGATTCCGGTCTGTTCGCAATACTGCGTCGCGGCTCGTACGATGCGTGAATACGCGGTCGCGAGAGCCAGGCCATGGGTGATCGGCGTATCGGCGAAAAGCCGTTCGGTCAGCTCGACCAGGCGCTCGAAGTCGCCCTCCTCGGCTGCTCTCTCGGCGCGGATCGTATCGGGCACCGAGGGGACGCCGTAACGATCCTTCATCTCCTCGAACACAAGGAACCGGTCGGTCCCGGGTTGAAAACGGTAGAGAAGTGCTTCGGAGGTCTGCCGGTAGAGATCCAAAAGCGACTGGTCTTCGGTCGCCGGCGGGCCGATCGCACAGAGTGCCGGTCCGATCTGGTGCTTGAGCTCCCTCATGGCAGATCCGGCTCGTGACCGCACTTCATCTACACTCTGTCTGGATTTCAGATTCCAGAGCACCCCGAGATCGGACTCGGGCGTCCAGAAGAAGAACGCCGGCTCGCCCTCGATGAAGGGGCTGACAATCTTTCGCGCGCTGAGACGCTTCTCACCGAGAGAACGCTCCAGTCTGAGAACGCTCATTCGATACCAGCGGTACGGTGCCGGGAGTTCCGCGGTTTCGAACGCAGCGGCAATACTCATGCTGTCGTTGCGTTCGAGACTTCGTTCGACCTGGAGTTCGAGGCGAAGCCGCCCCGCCTCACCGAGCTGACCACCTGACTCCGGATCGGTCTGCAGCCGGGATCGTGCAAGTTCTATAAGATCGCGAAGATCGTCGAGATTGGCCGGTTTGAGCAGGTAGTCGAGCGCACCGAGCTTGAACGCCTCCCGCACGAAACCGAACTCATCGTGGCCGCTCAGGACGAAGTACGCTGCTCGCGAGCCGCCCTTTTTCGCCGACTCGATGACGGTGAGACCGGAGAGATCGGGCATCCGCACATCGACGATTACGATGTCGGGATCTGCGCGGCCGATGGCATCGATCGCCTCTCCTCCGGAATAGGCGACATCGATTTCGCCTACCGCCGGATGCGAGAGCCGGCCGAGCATCGACCGGATACCGCGACAGATCATCGGTTCGTCGTCGACGACGAGTATTCGCAGCGTCTCATTCATCGGATTCGGAGAGAATCGGGAGTTCGATTCGTACGGTTGTTCCACCGCCTTCCTCGCTTTGGATATCGATCTGTCCGGCTTCGTCGTAGAAGACCCGCAATCGCCCGGCCACATTGGCCAACGCGATCCCCGAACTCGACCGCCGGCGTTCCGCTGTCGCACCCGCGGAGCGACCGAGACCGCCGCGAATCTCTTCGAGGCGCTCGCAACTCATGCCACAACCGTTATCGTGAATGCCGAATACGATCTTCCCTTTTGAAGCGCGAACTACTATCGAAATATCGAGGGTCGCCTCTTCCCCCTGGGGAAGTCCATGCAGCACACAGTTCTCGACAACCGGCTGCAGTACGAGTTTCGCCATGCGATGGTGCAACAAGGCGTCGGGACAATCGACCGAGAGTCGAATACGATCGCCGTACCGCACCGATTGCAGTCCGACGAAACCGCGCACGTGTTCGAGCTCGGATGCGACGCTCGCATAGAGTGAATCGCCACTCATATTGTAGCGGACCATCTTCCCGAAACTCGTTATCGCATCCGCGGTATCGTAGTCGCCGGTCAGCTCCATCTTCATTCGGAATAGCTCGATCGTGTTGTAGATGAAGTGCGGATTGATCTGCGACTGCAACGCCACCAATTGCGCCTCCTGCCGCTCTCTCGCCTCGTCGGATACACGGGAGACCAACTGGTTGATCCGGTCTATCAGAAAATTGAAGTCCTTCGAGAGCTCGTCGATTTCTCCCGTGCCTCCTTCGGGAACACGTACCGAGAAGTCGCCCTCAGTTACCAGTTGCATGACGCCGAGCATACCCTCGAGCTTGCGGAGCATGACCTTCAGCACCACGTAAAGCAGCGCCACCGAAAGAACGAATCCGATTACCGCGCTCGCGACCATACCCCATGCCGCGCTACCGGTTTCGCCGGCCGCATCGGCGGCAGGAAACGACGCCTGAACCCATAGCCCGAGAATCGGAAGCGGCTCGCGGATGCGAATCGCCCCATCCTGGGAGCTCACCGATGCCGAAGAGGGCACATAGAGGGTGTTCCCGGCCTCATCGACGAGCTCGTAGCGTTCATGAACACCGCTCGCCTCCTGCAACGGCAGGAAGATCTCGCTCTCGAGAATATCGAGCGTCACGATCCCGACCGTATCTCCGCCGACCCCGTCTATCCGCTGCATCCAGGTCAGCACCGGACGCTCGTCGAGCACTCTGCCGGTCGGACTGAAGTGGTCGGCAGTGTTCGGGTAGACATAGTCCCGTTCGACTTCGGAGTCGAGAAACTCACGAAACCACTCGTGGTGCTCGACCCGGCTGCTGCTCATTATCTGGTGCGTGCGTGTAGGAATGGATTCATTCGTGGTGTATATCCCGGCCCGATATACGCTCGCCGTATGAAAGTTCACCGCCTGGTCGAGAACCGGAATGATCTGGTCGCGATAGACACGAAGCGAGTATGGCGACATGACGAACCGCTGCGAGAAGAATGAGCGGATGCGCGTGTTGTAGGCGATGCTTTCGGCGACATTGCGGGCGACGCGAATGCGTTCGTTTATGTTCGATGCCACCTGCTGGACCGTCTGGCGCCTCGTCTCCACCATTTCCCGGTTTATCGCTTCGCGAAGGGTCCGTGCGGCCACAATCGAGACGATCAGTGTCGGGACGAGTATAACAAGCGCACATACGATAATCAGCTTCGATAACAGAGAACGGTCGAATACCTTGTGCCGCAATCGGGAGATCATCTGCACTACCTTCCGAGTTTCAGAATTCCATATCCCTTAAGCGGACGGCAACACCCGCACACCTCGGTGGGCGCGCGGGTGTCGCAAACAGCCGGTCGCACGATTTCGTGTCTCGCTCGTGCGCCGGCGGACGCGGGAGCTACTCCCTGTTCGGCGGCCAGGCGTACTCGATTCCGAGTCGCTCCTTGTTCTCCTGGAACCGCTCGTTCTGTACCTCCATCACCCCCTCGAGTCCGAGACCACGAATGTGCTCCAGGCTCGCACGCCAGATGCGTTCGACCTCTTCAGGCGAATCCGCCATGATCATGTCCGGCAATTGCGCCTCCCAGTACGTGGCAATCTCGGAGGCATCGGCCTGCTCGACCGTTCCCCCGGGAGGTTCGATGTCGTTAAACGGGAGGTCGTTGAGCGTATACTCAGCGAAGAACTCCATACTCTCCATGTGCAGCCGCTCGTACTCCGTCGCCGGGTCGGGGCGCATTGCGCGGTCAAGAACGGGGTCCTGGAACCACCACATGCCTCCGCCGTCTCCGTACACGGCCTGGGCTTGATCGGGGTCGTCCGCCTGTTGCTCGAGGTAATAGTCGGTCCACTCGATCTGTCCGTCGACGATCTCGTAGGTGACGCCCTCGACACCGTAGTTCGTCAGCAGCTGCCCCTCTTCGCTGTAGAGATAGTGGAACAACCGGATGATACGATCGGGACGATCGGCGGTGCGCGGAATGACGTTGACCTGCCAGCCGGCGAGACCGCTGGAGTTCAGCTGCGGTCGCTCACCGTCGGAGTTGCGGAGCGGCCCTACCGCCACGTACTTCGCGTCGTTGTCCGCGCGGAACAGATCGCGCTTCGCACCCGTGTAGTCGGCGTTGTTTCCGATAAAGAGGAATATCTCACCGCGGGTCTTGCGATCCGAGATATCGGTTCGCGACTCGATGAAGTTCTCGTCGTTCATAAGCCCTTCGCGGTACAGCCGATTCATGAACTGGAGCATCTCCAGGTAACGATCGGTCGTTCTCTCGTCGATAAGATTCCCGTCGCTGTCCTCTCTCGGTACCGCGAACAGACCGGTATGGACATACCACTGGCTGATGACCTCCGGACTGAAGTAGACCGGCGTAACCGGATAGTCGTCGTACTCGTATCCCTGCACCTTCTGCAGCGCTTCGACCATGCCGTCCTTCGTTTCGAAGTCTTCCGGCGCGATGCCAAGGTCGTCCATGATATCGGCACGAGCGTACATCGCCGCGTTCGTCTCGAAACCGACCTCGGGGAACTCCTCGAGCCGTTCTTCGGCCCAGAAGAAGTTGGGGAACTGATACCAGTTGCCGTCGTCGGCGGTGTACCAGTCGACCATCGACTGCGGAATTATGTCCCAGAAATCGGGTGCATACTCGTCTATCAACTCGTTCAGCGGATAGAGCATGTCGCCGACTTCCATCTGGCGCACCTGTTCGAACCACCAGCCGAGCGTCACGAAGTCGGGCAGGTTGTTTCCTGCGATCATCGTGTTCAGCCGCTCGGCGGCGTCGCCGGTCGGCACGCTGATGTCGAGACTGACACCGGTCGACTCCTCGATCACCTCGTCGCGGATGTTGGTATCCGGATTCCAGCGCTTCGAATACCACCCCTCGTGCATATAGTGTCCGATCTCGATCGGCGACGTATCCCAGGTCCAGCTCGGCCCTTCGCCGTCGGTCACAATCTCGGCCACCTCCTCCTCGGCCTGCCCTCCGGCGAACACGCCGAATGCAGGGATCAGCAGCAGTATGACTGCCCACAGTAGTATGGATGATCTCATCTCACACCTCCAAATCCTCTCTAAATCTCTCCATCCGTTCGACTGAAGCGAACGGCCCTAACCCTTGATCGATCCGAGAAGCACGCCTTTCACGAAGTGCTTCTGCAAAAACGGATACAGGAAAATAATCGGCGCCACCGCCACAACCATCGTCGCCATCTGTATGGTCAGCGGGTTTATCGTGTGTTGTGGAATCCCGATTCCCGCCGCACGACTCGCCATTCCCGAAGCCGCCTCGGCGCTGCGTATCGTGCGCATGAGCAGCAGCGGCACTGTCTCCAAATCACTCGAGGTGGTGAACAGCAGCGGCTGCATGAAGTCGTTCCAGTGCCACACCCCGGTGAAGAGCGCTATCGCAGCGAAGACCGGGGCCGATAACGGCAATATGAGACTGAAGAAGATGCGATAGTCGCCGGCCCCGTCCATATATGCGCTCTCCGGAATCGCCTCCGGAATCGTGGCGAAAAACGCCCTGAAGATAACCACGTTGAAGAAGTTGATCATCGCAGGCAGCCAGAACACGGTGAAGGTGTCCAGCATCCCGAGCCAGTCACGCACCAGGTAGCTCGGTATCACCCCACCGGCGAAGAACATCGTTATCAGCCCGATGGTCGCATACAGCTTGCGCCCGACCAGATACGTCTTGGAGAACGCATAGGCGAAGAGCCCGGTGACCATCAGGTGAGTGACCGTACCCACCACCGTTCGCATAATCGTCGTCTGAAACGCGCTCACGATTCCCGGCTCGCGGAACACCACCCGGTAGTTCTGCAGCGTGTACTCGGTCGGCCACCAGAACACCCCGCGCGCGCGGATGTACGCCAGCCCTTCGCTGAACGACCCCACAAGGACGAACCAGAACGGGTAGAGCGTCACGAAAATAATCACGCACATGATGCCGACGTTGACCACATCGAACGCCTTCTCGCCCCTCGTCTTGGCCATACTCATCCCGGCATCCTCCGGCAGCTCACCTGCTTGTCCATCAATTCATTCACTCGCATATCGCAGCTCCCCATGTGCCGTTAGAACAGTCCGTGCTCGGTGATCTTCTTCGACGCCCAGTTCGCCGACATCACCAGGACCACCGCCAATCCCGACCGGAAGAAACTCACCGCCGTCGAGTAGGAGAAGCGCAGCTGCTGCAGACCGACGCGGTAGATGTAGGTGTCGATGGTCTCGGAGTGGCTGATATTCAGATTGTTCTGCAGCGTCCAGATCTGCTCGAAGCCGGTATTCATGAAGTTGGCGATGGTGAAGATCATGAGGATCACCGTCGTACCCATGATCGACGGCAGCGTTATGCTCCACACCCGCCGGAATCGCCCGGCGCCGTCGACGATCGCCGCCTCGTGCAGCTGTGGATCGACTCCCGACATCGCCGCGAGATAGAGGATCGCGCCGAAACCGAAGCCCTTCAGCGTCTGCGTGAGCACCGCGATCACCCAGAAATAGTGCGGCGTTCCCATGAAAAAGATCGGCTGCTCGATCACTCCTATGCTTACCAGAAAGCTGTTCACCGCTCCGTGCGACGGCGAGAGAAGGGTGATCACCAGTCCTCCGAAGACGACCCACGCGACGAAGTGCGGCAGGTAGGAGACCGTCTGGGTGAAGCGCTTGAAGAATCCCTGCTTCATTTCGTTCAGCAGCAGCGCGAAGATCAGTGGCGCCGGAAAGGCAATGAGCAGCCCGAGCACGTTGATCATAAGCGTATTGCGCATGACCGGAATGAAGTTTGGATCGCGGAAGAAGCGCTCGAAGTGGCGAAGTCCCACCCACGGCGCGTCCCAGAATCCGGTTATGAACGAGTACTCGCGGAAGGCGATGGTGAGGCCGAACATCGGCCCGTACTCGAAAATGAGAAAGACCAGCAGTCCCGGAATCACCATCGTCTGCAGCGCAAGCTGATTGCGGAATCGGCGTTTGCCGGTGCGCCCCTTCGGCGCTAGCGGTTTCGCGGCAACGTTTACGGTACCCATTCAGCCTCCTCGTCTGATCGGCGGAACCGGGCTGCGACACCCGGCCGGCTCTCTATCTAATCGCAAGAATCCCACGGCCTTTTCGACCTGCGAAGGTGCACAAATTTGCGTTTCAGGATCTCTTTTTGCGACCGGTTATTTGGTTGCGTGTGGCGTTTACGTACACGCGAGATACGGGTAGTATATGCTCAGGCATCCAACTGACTCAGAAGGAGCACACTATGGCATTCACACTGGAAATCGGCCGAAAGGCCCCCGATTTTTCGCTGCCGGCCACCGACGGAAAGACGTACTCGCTCTCCGACTTCGACGACTCGCCGGTTCTCGTCATCTTCTTCACCTGCAACCACTGCCCGTACGTAATCGGCTCCGACGAAATGACGAGACAGACCGCCGAACGATTCGCCGCGCAGGGGGTGAAGTTCGTGGGGATCAACTCGAACAGCGCCAACACCTATGAGAGCGACGACTTCCCCCACATGGTGGAGCGCATGAAGGAACACAAGTTCCCGTGGGTATACCTGCGCGACGAGGACCAATCTGTGGCCCTCGCCTACGGAGCGTTACGCACGCCGCACTTCTACGTGTTCAACCGCGACCGGCAACTCATCTATACCGGTCGAGCGGTCGACAACCCGAAAGACAGCTCGAAGGTGACGGTGAACGACCTCGACCGCGCCCTCGAGGAGCATCTCGCCGGGAAACCGGTCAGCGTGCCGCTGACGAATCCGATCGGCTGCAACGTGAAGTGGGACGGCAAGGACGAACACTGGATGCCGGCCGACGCGTGTGACCTGGTAACCAGCTCCTAAAACGCGTTCCTCGGTACCTCGCGCGCCTGCCTCTCCGTCGGCGCCCGTTTACCCGCGGCGACATCGAAGAGCCCGTCGTGCGTCTCGACGACACCGGCGAGAAACTCCTCGTACGGACGACGGCAGACATCCTGGACGCCGATGTTCCAGTTCTCCCCGTCGAAGCGTCCGAGGGTCGCTTCATCATCAAGGGTGAAGTAGTGCGCTCCGACGCAGTACGGATGCGCGGCCGCCTGCTCGAGGTAGTACCGGTAGGCGATTCCGCGATCCTCCTGCGTTGCCACCCCGCGCAGCGCGTTCGCCACCAGCCCACGGTCGAGTGCACCGAAGTGGTACTCGCCGATCATGACCGGCAGATCGACCGCCTTGCCGACCGACTCGATCCGGTCGGTCGGGTCCATCTGGTAGCAGTTGATGGAGAAGACGTCGAAACAGTCGGAGCCTTCGAGCAGCAGATCGCTGGTGATGAACGCGTAACGCATGCCGAGGTTAAGGTGATCGGGATCGACCGCGCGGCACGCCTGAGAGGGAAGCTCCACGTAGCGGCGGATCATCTTCCGGGAGAACGCGAGCAGATCCTCGCGCGCACGTTCGGAAAGCCGCGTCGCGTGCGGAATCTTGCGCGTTTCGAGCTCGGCAAAGGAACCGAGGTCGAGCTTCCAGGCGGTGGCGAGCTTGTTCACATCACCCGAATAAGTCTCCGACAGGTGCTCGGCGAGCGCCTTCCGGGATGCGGGAGCCGTATCCACGGCCAAGAGCTCCTCGGCGATAACGAGATTTCTGATGAATGCCCACGTCGGTTCGTTGCGCAGGAAGTAGCCGATGAGCAGCGGGTCGCCGCGGAACTCCTCGAGCTGTGCCGCGAAACGGTCGCAGTTGCGGCTGTATTCGTCGCTGAAGACATCGGGAAAGTCGCGGAATATGTTCTGCCCGGTCGACGGAAAATCGACCAGCGGCCACACGTACGGCAGTCCGGCCGAGCGGGTAATGCCGCGGTCGGACCAGTTGGCGATCGTGTTGAATCCCCACTCGCGAAGCCGGTGGGCCACCAT
>PUOG01000318.1 GCA_003552745.1 Spirochaetaceae bacterium | reverse complement strand
TGGCGGTGGTCGGATACGACGACATTGACTGGACCGCGTACGTGCGACCCGCGCTTACGACGGTACATCAACCGAAACAGGAGGTAGCCGACGCGGCGACGAGCGAGATCGTCGAGCGGATCGTCAACGAGCGATCGGGACGTTTCTCGATCACCTTCGAGCCGACGCTCGTGACACGAAAGAGTGCGTAGAAACGCCGGGCATGAACCCGGTCTATAAAAAAACGAGATGGCCTGCACGCAGGCGGCCATCAACATACCTTCAAGGAGGTACTGTATGCGAAAAGCATTGCTGATCGCTATTGTCGGCATGCTGGTAACCGTACCGATGTTCGCCGGAGGGGCCGGCGAGGCGGAGGAAGCGCGACCGACGCTCAATGTGTCGGTACCGTGGTCCGGTGAGGAGCTCGATCAGTTCCGTCCCGTAGTGGAGGCGTTCGAGGAGGAACACAACGTGGACGTGCGCTACCTCACCTACCGTGCAGAGGATCTCTCGTCTGTGCTGCCGGCACAGTTCCAGGCGAACCAGACGCTCGCCGATGTGATCTTCATGTGGGACTGGTGGATCGCCGAGAACAGTGAGCACATGATCTCGCTCGACGACGTTTGGTCGGAGTTCGAGGACGACATCATCCCACCGTCGATCACCGCCGACGGTACGACGTACGGTATTCCGTTTACCATGGTCGCCAAGCCGGGCTTCTGGTATCGGAAATCGTTCTTCGACGAACACGGGCTCTCCGAGCCGGGAAGCTGGGATGAGTTCCTCGCGCTGCTCGAGGAGATCGGAGGCATCTCCGGGATTCAGCATCCGCTGGTCTCCGGAAACGGTGTCGGCT
Organism: Spirochaetaceae bacterium; assembly: GCA_003552745.1. GTDB lineage: Bacteria > Spirochaetota > Spirochaetia > DSM-27196 > SKKC01 > SLAN01. The sequence continues at coordinate 9,573 of PUOG01000318.1, read as the reverse complement.
GGCCGCTTACCGACGTCACCGAGCACTTCCTGATCACCTTCGGCGGACCGGAGCTGCAGCTCGATCTGATCGATCGCGAGGTCTCGTGGCAGAGCGACGAGGTGCGCGATATCTTCTCCGATCGTCTCATTCCGCTTCTGGAAGCCGGTGCGTTCGGCGATCCGGTCGAGTGGACGCAGGCGGTCGAGCTTTGGTGGGACGGCGACTACGCGCTCTACTTCCAGGGAAACTTCATCACCGGACTCGTCGACGACCCGGGCGACCTCGGAGTCTTCCCGCTTCCGGGTGCCGAGGCGGTCGTAACCGGCCCCGACACCTTCTTCATCCCGCGCTACTCCGACCAGCAGGAGCTCGCACAAGAGTTCGCCCGCTATCTGCTCTCCGAAGAGGCGCAGCAGATCCGCGCGGAAACCGGCGGTAAGCTCGTCGTCCGCGGCGACATCGATGCCGAACTCTATCCGGAAGCCGACCAGGCGGTCGCCGAGGTGGTCAGCGGCATGCGCACCACCGTGCCCGACCTCGACGATACGATCGGCGGCGACTGGCAGTCGGAGTTCTGGGATCAGTTGAAGCTGCTCTGGGTACAGCCCGGCCAGCTCGACGATGTTCTGCGCCGACTCGACGAAGTGGAGTAGTGTCTGCGCCGACGGCGGCGACTGATCTATCCGGGCGGCGGGGTGAGCCAATCACCCCGCCGCATATTCCACTAAAAAGGAGTAGAACACGATGTCCAGTCGCGCTCGACTCACGACACGCCCGACGTTGACGACCCGGCAGCACGAACTCTTATCGGCGGCAGGGTTCGTGGTGCCGGCGGTCGCGATCATGGGGGTGTTCATCATCTATCCGGCGATCGCCACGCTCGTCCTCAGCTTTCTCGACAGCGACGGCAACTTCGTCGGACTTCAGAATTTCGTGACGGTACTCTCTCACGAGCATACGCTGAATCTCTCGCGGTTGCTGTCAGGCCAGAGCCCGCCGTGGGGCTCGCTGATCCACAACGGACTTTGGATCGTCGTACATCTGCCGATCACCCTCATTCTCGGGCTCGTCCTCGCGACGATGCTGCACAACATCAAGGGCGGACCGACGATCAAGGCGATCATCTTCATCGGTATGGTCGTACCGATGGTCGTCGGCGGTGTGCTGATCCGGTTCATCTTCGATGCCGGCTCGGGAATTGTGCCGAACTTCCTGAGTGCGCTCGGCGTCGAAGGGCTTGTAACACGGACGTGGACCGCGTTCCCGCAGACCTCGCTCGCCGCGCTCATTCTCGGCTCGATCCTGCTTTGGACCGGGTTCAGCCTGACGATGCATGCTTCCGGACTTTCCACCATACCGAAGGACTTCTACGAATCTGCCGAAGTGGACGGAGCGGGCGTCTTCACGAAGTTCACGAAGATCACCGTGCCGATGCTCGCGCCGGTTACATCGGTGGTTATCGCGATGACGCTGCTGTGGGAGATCAAGATCTTCGACATCGTCTACGCGGCTACCGAAGGGGGCCCCGGCGGCTCCTCGATGGTGCTCTCGTTTCAGATGTACCGCTACGCCTTCCGGCAGCTCAATCACAACCTCGCGGCTACCGTCGCAACGATCCTGAGTGCGTTCACCCTGCTGGTCGGCATGTGGCTGCTGCGGCGCAACAGGGAGGTGTAGGCGACTATGAATACCACACTTCGTGCCCTGAAAAAGAAGGTCACCCCGCTACGCGCCGCGCAGTACACGATCGCGTACGCATTCGCGGTATTGTGGCTGATACCGTTCATCGGAATACTCGTCGCATCGATAAGTCCGTTCCGCGAAGTCGTCAGGGGGTGGTGGACGGTCAATCTCGCCAACGCCTCACTCGACAACTTCATCGGCGCGTGGTCGCACGCGACCATGCCGATCGGACAGGGGATGATGAACTCGTTCATCGTCACCGTTCCGGCGACGGTCATCCCGCTCCTCATCGGCTCGATGGCGGCGTACGGCTTTCTGCGCTACCGCTTCCCGCTGAGGAAGTCGCTCTTCGTCATCATCATCCTGCTGCTCGCCATTCCGCAGCACATGGTTGCCGTTCCGCTGTTCCGCATCATGCAGAGCCTCGGGATGATCAACACCTTCCAGGGGCTGATCATCGCGCACACCGCGTGGGGGCTGCCATGGGTGATACTGTTCATGCGCGGTTACTTCTCAACGCTTCCGATCGAGGTCGAAGAGGCCGCTCGTATCGAAGGCGCCGGCTCGGCCCGCATCTTCTTCGGTGTTATCGTGCCGATGAGCTGGCCCGGTCTCGCCTCGGTATTCGCTCTGCAGTTCAGCTGGGTGTGGAACGACTTCTTCCTCGCGCTGATAACCATCTATCACCCCGACATGCTCGTTGCCACGCAGCGGATCCCGCTCCTGCGCGGCCAGTTTCACGTCGACTGGGGTGTGCTGACCGCCGCGGCGGTCATAACGACCCTCGTACCGCTGCTCGTGTTCGTTCTCCTGCAGAAGTACTACGTGCGCGGCTTTATCGGGTTCGCCAATAAGTAGTCTTCGCGGCGACGCTGCAGCCGCTGGTGAAGCGCCTGCGGGGTGAGCCCGATGCTGCGGGCGGCGACGCTTACATTATCACCACTGCGTCTGAGCGCCTCGCAGATCAAGGCATCGATCCACACGCGTAAGCTTGGAAGCGTGGAGGGAAAGATAATTGTCCCATTGGAGTCGATCGGTGCCGGATCGGTCCCGGTGCCTCTGCAGCGGGATAGGACTTCTTCGATGACCGCCGAATCGATCGCCGACGCGCCGCAGGAACGGGCAAGGTGGACGCAGCGATGGGCGATAGAACGCAGTTCACGGATATTACCGGAGTAGTGATACCGCAGCAACGGGGCAAGCCAGCTTTCCTCGCAGGAGAGCGAAACGCCGTAATTCTCCGCCGCTTTGCCGACGAATCGCATAAAGAGCGGGATAATGTCCAGCGGCCGATCACGTAGCGGCAGCAACTGCACTTCGTACGTAGATATGCGATAGTAGAAATCGCTGCGAAATGTACGTTCCTGCATGAGATCGTGAAGATTCTGGTTTGTCGCCAGAATGATTCGCGCGTGGCATATTTCCGGAGTATCGCTTCCAAGCGGATAGTACTCGTTGTTCTCCACCAGGCGCAGCAGCTTGATTTGCCCGGCTGCGTCCAGATCGCCGATTTCGTCGAGAAAGAGAGTGCCTTCGGCAGCCTCCGCGACAAGACCCGATCGCTGCTCGCCTGCTCCGGTGAAGGCACCGCGCCGATGTCCGAACAGCGTATCGGACAAGAGCTGCTCATCCAGTCCACCGACATTCAGCGGGACGAATCTCCCGCGTACGCCACTCACGCGATGAATCTCACGCGCGACGACATCCTTCCCCGTACCGGTTTCACCGCAGATCAGGACCGGCTCGTCTAACGTTGCAATGGAAGCGCAGAAACGGTAGATCGCTTTGACCGTTTCTTCGCGCGACTCAAGCTGCCACGGCACCGACATTTCGTGACTGCATTTGTATTCACCATTGATTTTGTTATGATGCGCATCCCAAATCATAATGTTGATCTGAAAGGATAATATCGGAGCCGACAGTCTTATGCAATACTCTTGCATGCCTGGACCATGAAGTCTACACAAGTTCTCATCAACAAATATCGAGTCATTGAATCAACATATGTTGATTGTACATGCACCCCGGCCAGCTACGACTGAGCACCGGATTTAGGGCGTGTGGTCGTTCACCCGTAAGTATCTGTCCAATAAACACTTAGATATTCCGATGATCGTTCAGTTTTGCCCGCAGTTTTTCACTCGCTGGCATGGATATTGCTTTTTAACACAAAAAATACTCAAGGGAGTGTATACGATGCGCAGTAGTCTCAGGTATCGGTTTCTAAGGCTGTTACTTCTCAGTGTCGCGTTGATTGTGTTTATCGCCGCGTGCGACAACCCGACGAGCAGCGATTCGAATGGTGGTGGGTCAGGTGGTGGTTCGGGTAGCGAAGAAGATTCGAGCAACGGTTCGAATGGTGATGGTTCGAATGGTGATGGTTCGAATGGTGATGGTTCGAATGGTGATGGTTCGAATGGCGATGGCTCGAATGGTGATGGCTCGAATGGTGATGGCTCGAATGGTGATGGTTCGAGTGGTGGGTCCGGCCATGTGCTCGAGACTGTGGAGGTTACCGTACCAGGGGTATCAGGGCTATCCTGGAACTCCGTCACCTACGGAGACGGAATGTTTGTTGCCGTGACGGGAGGTCAAAATAACAGCGTCATTACCTCAACGGACGGGGTTAACTGGACCACCCGGCAAGCTGCGGCGGACGAGAGCTGGCACTCAGTCACCTACGGCGACGGGAAGTTCGTCGCCGTTGGGCAGCATAGTATAAGAACGAACATAGTCATGACCTCTTCCGACGGAATCGACTGGACATTGCAAACTGCAGTGGCGAGCCTATGGAATTCGATCACCTACGGCGACGGGAAGTTCGTTGCAGTGAGCGGCGGTACTAACCGTGTCATGACCTCTTCCGACGGGATCAACTGGGAAGCACGAGAAGCTGCAGAGCCGAACTTCTGGAACTCGGTCACCTACGGCGACGGGAAATTTGTCGCGGTGAGCGGTGGCGGTACCAATCGTGTCATGACCTCTCCCGACGGGGAAAACTGGACCGCGCGAGAGGCTGCGGAGCAGGAGACCTGGAGATACGTTACATATGGCGACGGGAAGTTTGTCGCGTTAGCGGAGGATACAAACCGTATCATGACCTCGCCTGACGGGGAAAACTGGACCGCGCGAGAAACCACTGAAAAGCAGAACAGTTGGACATCCGTTACCTATGGCGACGGGTTATTCGTCGCGGTCGGCAGCGCGAATTGGGATCCTGTTCAAGACGCCTACGAGGTCATGACCTCTCCTGACGGGATTGCGTGGACCTGGCAGGATCTTAGAGCGCCAACATCTTTTTTTAGTTGGTCTTCAGTCACCTACGGCGACGGGAAGTTTGTCGCGGTTGGATCGGTTGGATCGGATGATAAAGTTATGTACGCCGAATGGGATCCCTGAACGGTTGCGTTCGCTGACTTCGAAAGTCCTGTCGCCAAATATGGCGACGGGACGAGGATTTACAAGCTTTCGTAGGCCGTTGTCCGGCAGGCGGTGGTTACCGAGTATCGGATTCAGTGGGTGCGATGGAACACCGGAATCGTCTGTCGAGTAATGCAGTGAAGACGGATGGAGTCATTGTAACCAAATGCACACCGAAAGAATACGTAACCGACTTGTCAGAACGTTGATCCTTATTCTCGCCTGCCTGTTGCTTCCGCTGTCGGCAATGTATGCCGACAAAACACGAACAGCCTCACTTCCCGATCTTGAGTCATTGTTCGAGGCCGGACCGGAAGCTGTCGAGCTTACAAGTGAAGAACGGCAGCTGTACGACCTTATAATGGATTACCGGCGCGAGCACGGGCTGCCGGAGATTCCGCTTTCGCGGTCGTTAACGTTCGTAGCGCAGCTGCACGCTCGCGACACGGCATACAATGAGTTTGCGCCGGGCTGCAATCTGCACAGCTGGTCCGATAACGGCCCATGGCAGGGTGGCTGTTACACCAGCGATCACGCGAACGCTGCACTGATGTGGGAAAAGCCGGCGGAATTGACCAACTATTCAGGTCACGGTTACGAGATTTCGCATTTCAACTCGCGAGGCGCGACTGCCGTGAGCAGCCTGTCCGGATGGCAGAGCAGTCCCGGACACGATCGGGTCATCCGCAGCGCAGAGCAGTGGAGCCATGCAGAATGGAAAGCGATCGGCATAGGCATTTACAAGACAGAAGCACATGTCTGGTTCGGACGAGAGACTGATCCACTCGATATCGAGGCCGGTGCTGCGCAGCAGCAGGACTACGACACAGACGATCCGTTCTTTGTTTCCGATGAAGACCTTGAGTACTTGCGTAATCAGGACATCATTGTCTATGGGCGACCCGAACTGTGCGGACTCACTATTGCGATGATGCGGGACTTCGACGAACGCGATATTCCGTATAAGACAGTAGACGTCGATGCGGATCCTGCGTACAACCGCGAGATGTGGAGCAAAATCCGTGCTTCGAATCAGGAGCAGATCCCCGAGAGGATTACGTTTCCGATAGTCGATGTCGGTGGTCGGATAAGTGTAAGTAACACAAGAACTGCAACGGTTCTCGCGGCAATCCGCGAGCAGCCGATTGCGGAGAACTCGAGACAGGAAGAGCAGCCGACTCGCAGCTCACGAATCAGTGTTCCGGAAAACCGGAATCCCGGTCTGGGGCTTGGTATCGGCGGTGGGTTGTTGTTAAAGCAGGAGAGTTCAGAGTTCCACTATGCAACCCACCGGCTGCACGTCACTGGTCATCTGGGCTGGCGACTCGGCAATCCTTACCGTCGGCGATCTTTGCTTCAAACGATGCTTCAAGTGAAGCTCGGCGCGCAGAACATCCCGGACCAGGAAAACACTTCTTACGTTCCGTTCGGACAGGCGACAGCGGGACTCGTTCTGGGCGACTGGTTTCGTCTCAGTGCCGGATTAGACATAACAGCAGGTGGTGCCGGCAATGCGACGGGTGACGATGCTGCGAATCTGGATCTCGCTCGAGTTATTGAGTTGGCCAGTACCACTTTCTCTCGCGGAAGGCTGACCGAGGCGTTTCTCTCTTATCAACACTCCCTTAATGCGGAGCTTACCGACTTCCGCGGCGGTATCTGGCAGATAGGACTTTCATTAGGATTATTCGGTCGATAGGCATGGACCAACAGGAGATCGGGTTATGAGACACGCAGCTCTCGCGACAGCTCTTTTTTCGACATCCACAACGTTTCTCTTGGCGCTCGATCCGCTCGTTGAAGGTGCGGAGAGTGTTACCTCCTCTGAGTAGACATATTTTCCATTCATAAGCTCTCCGTCAGGACCGAAGTATTCACCAGAGATAATATCCATCTGCTCCAGGCCGAATCCAGGGAGATCCGATTGGCGGTTTTGATATCTGTTTTCCGGCATTCGATATGTCACCGAGATTACGGTCGATTCTCCCGGTTCGCCCTGGATTTCTAACCATTTGATGGAGACAGCACTACCGGTGGCGTCGAACCCTTCCGCCTCGAGCGGAGGTGCTTGCACAAACACAAGACCGGCAAGCTGAAGAGGAACGGTGGTACATACGAGAATGTGCGCAACGAGCACCGCTCACACGAACTATCCGCATCTATTGAACCGGGATGGTGTCGTTGCTGACGATCGCGCGCTATCCGAAAAACACCATGATCCCGGCGATGAACAGGATCACGAGTATGCTTATGCGTAGCGCCTGGCGCGGAACGCGATCGACATAGCGCGCACCGAGCGCTGCCCCGACGAACATGCCCGGAGTGAGGCCTGCCACGACAATCCATTCAACGTTCGCCTGCTGAATATGGGCAACCGAAGCGACGAACAGCGAAACGGCAGCAACGAATGCCGTGGTACCGACCGCTTGTGGGCTCGGAACCTTGAGCAGCATTATGAAGGCGATCACTATGATCGAACCGGATATGCTTGTCGCCCCCATGAGCACACCGAGCACGAGCCCTAAGAAAGGGTTGACTACGAGTTTCCACGTTGGCAGCGATAGCTCGCGAGGTTTGGCTCGCATGACGATATATCGATAGAACAGCACAACAACGGAAATGATGATGACGATGCCGAGGATCGTTTCGAGCGGAACCACCTCGTTGATCGCCCGTGCATAGGTCGCAGCAATGTATGACCCGGGCACCGCGGTGGCAGCGAATGGAAGAGCAATCGCAGGAAGCAAGTTGCCGTTTCGATGGTGCTGAAATGTTCCCGAGACCATCATAAAGAATCCGGCAACTGCCATACTGCCGACCGCCGGAACCGGTGGCACCTGAAAGAGCACGATAAGCCCTGGAATACCGAGCAGGGCGGTACCGACGGCGGTGAATCCTACGAGGAGTCCGACCAGCAGCCCCCATATCGCGAACCCGATCAGCTGTGTTAGCATGGTCGCCGATTATGCCGCAGGAGAAGGGTTTTCCACAATGCGCGGGATGAGACCGACTCAGCCGGGTGAGCGCATATTCGCGATCGACGCCGTGCGCGGTGTCGCGATTTTCGGCATTCTGGTCGTCAATATGATGTACTTCGCCTGGCCGTTTCACGCGGAGGTGGCGGGCATCGAGCTGTGGAGCTCTACCGGCGATCGCATCGCCGAAGCGGCGATCCGGTTCTTTGCCGAAGGGAAGTTCATCACCATGTTCTCGCTGCTCTTCGGTCTCGGTTTCTCGATGCTGATCACGCGTGCCGAGGCGCGCGGGGCACGGGTGGCGCCGCTTTTCGTCCGGCGTCTGCTCGTGCTGCTTTTGATCGGACTCGTCCACACCCTCTTCTTCTGGGTGCATGACGTGCTCGTCTACTTTGCGCTGACAGGCTTCATTCTCCTGCTTTTCCGCAATCGCGAGCCACGAACAGTGTTGCGCTGGGCGGCCGTTTTTCTCGCCGTGCCGATCGTCGTCACGACCGCACTTGCAGCGCTCGGCGTGTTGGCCGCCCGGTCGCCGGAGGCGGCCGCTCAGATGGAGGCGGGAGTCGCCGAACAGCGGGCGCTGTTTGCGCAGCTGTATGAGCAGGCGTTTGCGACCTACTCGACCGGCACCTTCGCGGAGGTGACCGTGCAGCGTCTCGCCGATTTCGGACTCGAGTTCGTCGGAGGCTTCGTCGGATCGAGCCTCTTTTTGATCGCTTCGATGTTTCTGATCGGGACCTGGTTCGGCAGAGAGTCGATGTTCTCGAACGTAGACGGAAACATCGAACGGTGGCGGCGACTGCTCCGCGTCGCCCTTCCGGTCGGCGCGGTCGCGAGTCTCGCCTTCGCGTGGGTTTCGCTTGCTACCGAACCGACGGAGCTTTCGTGGCCGCTCGCCCTGCGCACCGCCGGCATGTTCATCGGCGGGCCGGCGCTCTGCCTCTCGTATGTCGCTGCGATCGTGCTCGCCTCCCGCCACGAGTTCTTCCGCCGTCTGCTCCAGCCGGTGGCGAACGTCGGCCGCTTCGCGCTGAGCAACTATCTGATGCATTCGGTAATCTGCACCACGCTCTTCTACGGCTACGGCTTCGGATTGATGGGTCACGTCGGGCCGGCGCTCGGCCTGGCGCTGACCGCGGCGATCTACGTACTGCAACTCGTGATCAGCTCGCTGTGGGTTCGCCGCTTCCGGTACGGGCCGGCCGAGCTTCTCTGGCGCCGGCTTACCTACCGTGTGGTGTGAGCCGGACAGGCAGGCGAACGGCGCCGCGGCGTTTCCATCACATCACCATCTAATCCAATTCGTGCGCGGCCCGATACGCGCTCCAGACCCGGCTCCATTCGAGATAGTCTTCATCGGTGAACGGCTCGTAGCGTCCGGTGCCGTCTCCACGGACACCCCCGGCGAACCAGCTCGCCGGAATGCCGAGCCTCGGCTGTACCGGCAGGTATCGACGCCACTCCTCGATGTCGTACATGAACCAGTTGTCGGTGTTGATGAGCCAGTCGCTGA
>PUOG01000251.1 GCA_003552745.1 Spirochaetaceae bacterium | reverse complement strand
CCTCACCGAACCCGGTACGTACACATCTTACAGAAGTTGCCTTCCTCGAGCTGGTAGGGGGAGTCGTAGAAACTGACCAGTTCCCATGCGCCGGCGGTTTCGAGCTCGAGCATCTTCGTCCGGTAGCCGTACTCCTCGTACGCGCCTTCGCGCACGGTGAACACGATCGGGCCGCCCGGTCTGGTGATGCGGATGAGCTCGGAGAAGGCGTCGCCGGTAACGTGGCCGTAGGTGAAGGTGCCGGTGCATACGACCGCATCGTAGCTGTCGTCATCGAACGGAAGGCGCTTCGTCATGTCCGCCTGGTATAACGAGCGATAGATGTTCTTTGCTCGTGCCTGGTCGAGCATATCCTTGGAGTAGTCGAGCGCATCGATGTGCCGGTAGCCGAGCTTGGCGAGTTCCTCGGCAACGAGCCCTGTGCCGCTGCCGGCGTCGAGAATGGCTGCTTCGTGGTTACCGCCGAGGGCGGAATCGAGGGCTTTCGCGCTGCCGATGTGTGCCACATATCCGAAGGTGTCCACGAGATCGCTGTCGTAGTTCGCAGCCCAGTCGTGATAGGCCTCCATAAGCTGTTCGTGGTCGCCGGCGTTATAGACCTTGTTCAGAATCTCCGTAGTTGTGATCTGTCGTTTACTCATAGATGTTTACCTCCGTGGGGCGAGGTAGTAAGCGTACAGCATGATGCGTACCGCGTCATCCGGCCATCGCGGTCATGCCGCTGCGATCACTCCTCATCCGCCTCAACGATCCCCCCGACCCCGTCGAGAATCATCTTCGGGCGGTAGGCGAATCCGCGCAGTTCTTCCATCGATGTCACCCCGCTCAGCACCAGCACGGTGTCGATTTCCGATTCCACTCCGGCCACGATGTCGGTATCCATTCTGTCGCCGACGATCACCGACTCCTCGCGGCGACACGCCAGCCGTTTGATGGCCTGTCGCATCATCAACGGATTCGGTTTGCCTGCGAAATAGGCCTTGCTGCCGGTGGCGAGCTCGATTGGTGCGATAAGGCTGCCGCAGGCGGGAACCACCCCACCCTCGCCGGGACCGGTGAGGTCGGGGTTCGTTCCGACCAGGCGAGCTCCGGCCCGCACAAGCTGTATCGCCTTCTCGATCTTCGCGAAGCTGTATGACGGGCTCTCCCCCACGACCACGTACTCGGGATTCACATCGTTCATCGTAATGCCGGCGTTGTAGAGCGCGTTTATCAGCCCGGCCTCGCCGATGACGAAGGCGCTGCATCCGTTGGTCTGCGCGGCAAGAAACTCCGCGGTTGCAAGCGCACTCGTGTAGAAGTGTTCCTCCTCGACATCGATCCCGAGGCGGGCGAGCTTCTGATGGAGCTCCCGCGGACTGCGCTCCGATGAGTTCGTCAAGAAGAGATACTTCTTCTCGTTCTTCTGCAGCCAGGCAACGAACTCCCGCGCTCCCGGCAGCAGTCGGTTGCCGTGGTAAATAACACCATCCATGTCACAGATGAAACCCGCCTTCGACCGGAACGCGATTGTGTGCCCACTCATGGGCGCAACAATACTCGATGCGGCTCTCATCGGCTACGTCCGATCGCGTCCGGAGAAAAAAAATCGGAAATTGCTATCCGACGCCGAGGTAAACTATTGAACGCGGAAAGTTCATAGAGTACAGTACGAGCATGGCTGAGTCGCGACGTGAGCAGAAGCACCGCAGAATCGTAGAAGAAGCCGAGCGGATCTTTCTGAGCTTCGGTCTACGGTCGGCTTCGATCGATGAGATCGCCGCAGCCGCCGGCGTGAGCAAGGTGACCATCTACAACTACTTCGGATCGAAGGACGACCTCTTCGTTGAATGCGTCCGGCGGTTGACCGAGCGTCACTTCGATGAACTGAACGCCTCGATCGAACAGGTCGCCGGTGCGGCGGCGAAGCTCAACGCAGTGTTCGCGCACAACATCGAGGCGAGTTCCCGCTACCAGCCGGCCTTCATCAAGGACATGATGGGTGTCCCGCGTATCTGGGAGCGCGTCCGTGTTTTTCGCGAGTCCGAGGCGGAGCGACTCATCACGGGAATTCTCGAGGAAGGTGTCGCGACCGGTGAGTTCCGGCAGATCGATATTCGGCGAACGACCCGGTTGATCATGAGCTTCGCGGAGATCGTTCCCAGGCTCTACCCCTATGAAGACGAACGGGAAGCTGAACACTTCCTGCGTAATCTGTACGAGTTTCTTACCGGCGCCGTAAGTCGCCGGACATAATTCTAAGGAGAAGAAGATGTATTTCGACAGCTCATTCGGTCGGATCTACTATGAGGTACACGGCTCGGACTCTAGTCCGATCACCGTTCTGTTCGCACACGGCGTGACGATGGATCATCAGACCTTCGATGCACAGGTCGCAGCGCTCAAGAGCTCCTATCGCGTTGTGTGTCCGGACCTACCCGGACACGGTCGCTCGGAGGCGGTTGATCTGAAAGAAGCGTACTCGAAACGTGCCGCGCAGGCGCTCGGTGAGCTACTCGACGAACTCGGCGGCGACCGTGTGGTTCTCGTCGGGCAGTCGCTTGGAAGCACCATCTGCCAGCGTGTCGCCGCCGAATCGCCGGAGCGGGTCCTCGGATCGATCCACCTCGGCGGGGTATCGCTCTATCCGGCGTTCTCTCGGCTCGTGCGACTGCTTACCCCCTCGATTGTGATCTCGATTACGCTGATGCCGGGGAAGCTGCTGTACGCCATGTTCGCCCGGCACAAGGCGTTGCAGCCGCAGACGCAGGCCTACCTGCAGGAGGTCGCGACGGCGGCCGGCAAGAAGTTCATTCTGCGTCTGACGCTCGATATGTTGCGCGACATGACCGAAGGGCTTCCACGCAGGATCGAGCACCCGATGCTCATCTGCCACGGTGACCACGAGGCAGGATTTCTCCGGCGACTTGCCTCCAGCTGGCATGAGGCGCAGCCTGAGAGCAGACTCGCGGTCATCGAAAATGCACACCACATCGCCAATCAGGACAACCCGAGCGCATTCAACGGTGAGCTTCTCGGTTTCCTCGAGGCTCTCGAAGGAAGCGATCTCCAAGCCGAAGGCCGCTCGATGGCGATGGAGATGTGAACGTGCCGGACCGTCGGTCGGGGCGGACCTCCCCCACCCAAATGGAGACGCTCATCGCTGCTCGGGTCGCGCTGCCGCCGCTGCCGAACGATTGCATTCGAACCCCCTCGGCGATCGGCATTCTGGCCGACTCGCTGAACGCCGGCGGCACCGGGGTCCGCCGGCTCTCGCTCGTGTGCGCCCCGACCGGATACGGGAAGTCGACGGCGCTCGCTGCCGCTGTGGAGACTTCCGGCACCCGCCCCGCCTACGTTCGCGTCAGCGAGCACGAGAGCGATCCCACCCGCTTCTGGAGCTACGTCGCCGCCGCGCTCGGCGAGAGGTACGGCATCGGCGAGCAGAGCTCGCAGCTTCTCTCCCACGCGGCGCTGACCGGACTCATGTCCGGACAGTCCGAAGGCGCGCACGAGTCTTTCATCGTGAGTCTGTTGAACGAATGCGCCGATTTCGGTGAGCCGGTCATCCTCGCTATCGACGACTTTCAGGAGATCGAATCCGATGCCGTCGCCGGTCAGCTCGCTACGCTCCTCGGCGAGATGCCGCCGAATATGCATCTGGTGATTCTTACACGGGAGGAGCCGAGGTTCGACCTTCATCGAATGCGGGCGCGGGGTGAATTGCTCCGGATCGGCACGAGTGAGCTCGCATTTACCGTTGAGGAGTGCCGGGAGTTCGTCAGGATGCACCCCGACGGCCGGTTATCGCAGTCGGAAGCCGATCGGCTGTTCGCGCTCACCGAGGGATGGCCGGCAGGGCTTCGCCTCGCCGTCCTCGCGCCGGGAAGCGGATGGCCCGCCACGACCTCCGGGGATACGGCACCGGCGCAGGAAGCGCTTTGCGACTTTCTCGGGCGCGAGATTCTCGCCCGGCAGCCGGGCGAGGTTCACGACTTTCTGCTTGCAACCTCGATCCTTTCGCTGCTCTCCGACTATGTGTGCGAGAAGGTGGCGGGAAAGAGGGCCGGATCTCCGGGACTGTCGCTCGAGGAGCTTTGCAGCCGCGGATTGCTCATCGTTCGTGAGGGACCTTACACCAAGTGGTATCGGTATTCGGTGCCGTTCTCCGAAATGCTGCGCCGACGCCTTGTCGAACAGCGCACGCCGAGACAGATCGCCGCACTGCACCGGCGGGCCGCCCGAGCGTACGCGGATGAAGGGCTCTATGCCGAGGCGCTCCACCATGCATTCGAGGCGGCGGACACCCACTACGCAGCCGATCTGCTCGAGGACCGGATGGCCGACCTGCTCAACGGTGACCGAAACGCCCATCTAACCGCCTATATCGGTCGACTACCGGACGAACTCCTGGAAGTCCGGCCGCACCTCGCCGCCGCAGCCGCCATGATGCTCGTGGTCTCCGGACGAGGCGCCGAGGCGACCCGGGCGGTAGATCAGATCGATCGGCAACTCGAAGTGTCGGATGCGTCATCGTCAGGGCGATCGCTCGCCGCCGGCGTGGGGGACGCCGTACGTGGGCTCGCGGCGGTCTACGCGGGCGATCTCGGTCGAAGCGAAGAATACGGCAGGCGCGCGTTAGAGCATCTCCCGTTCGATGCCGTCGGATGGCGCACGGTAGCCACTATCGTAGCCGCCGATGCTCAGTTCCTGAGCGGGCGCATCGATCTCGCCCGAGACGGGTACTCGCGAGCGCTCGCGATGTGTCGCACGCACCGGCTGCACTTTCTTCTGATGATAGTAGCGCTGCGCTTGATTCGCGCCTCGCTCTACGAGGGCCGCCTCGATCAGACCGAACGCTTGATAGATGAGTTTCTCGACGAGAGCCGCCGGATCGGTTTTGCGAACAGCGCCCACGAGGGGCAGATAGTCGGCTTTAACGCGACGCTCGCCGTCCTGCAGGGGCGCCCGCGGGTAGCGCTCGAACGCGCGATGCGTTGCGCCGAGTCCGCGGAAGGGCACCGCTCCATGATCGTGTTCGGGATGACGAGAATTCGCCTCGCCGAGGCGTATTTTGCGCTTAGACAGCTCGAACGCATGCGCGAGGTACTCGACGAGGCATCCGAGAGGCTATCAGGCTATCCGCTGCCCATCGTCGAGAGTTTTCTTTTCGCGTGGCGAGTACGACTGGAGGTTGCCGCCTCCGGCCAGGCGCGACGGCGTCCTGAGCGTGCGCTCGAGCTCCTCCGTGAGCGCGGAATCGGTGCCGAGAGCCCGATCCGGGTGCTCGGAGAGCGTGAGCTGTTCGCGGCGGCACGAGCGTACCGACTCGCGGGGTCGACCGACGAGGCGAGGCGACTGCTCGAGCGCCTGCGCGATTTCTGCGATGAGTCTGGTATGGTGGTCGCTGCCATGGAAGCGCGAATCCTTCTCAGTCTTATGCTCAACGAAGCCGGCGACCGGGCTTCTGCGCTTATCTCGCTCGCTGCCGCGGTTGAACAGCTCGTCCCGCGTGGCGCAATTGGACTCTTTCTCAGCGAAGGTGAGCCGATGAAACGACTTCTCGCCACCCTCCTCGGGACCCCGGCGGCACCGAAAGCGACCGGTGTGATCCTGTCCCGGTTCGATGCAGTCGGCAGCGACACCAGCGCACCGGACCAGCCGGGCGAGCGACCGGTTGAGCCACGCCCGGCCCCCGGGCGAACTGCTGAGCCGTCGCCGATCGAGCCGCTTTCGCGTCGCGAGCTCGACGTCCTGCGATTGATTGTCGAAGGTAAATCGAACTCCCAGATCGCCGACGCGCTCTTCATCTCTCTGCACACCGTAAAATGGCACACTGGGCACATCTACTCGAAACTCGACGTCGAGGGGCGAACCGCTGCCGTCGCCCGAGCCCGGGCGCTCGGCCTGCTCGAGTGACCTCACTCCACGTACTGCAAAACCATACCAAAACCTATACCAACGGGTGGCGGGCGTGCGCACCCCGACGAGTACCCTTGGACGCAACAAGACTGAAGGAGTCGTTTATGAACAATGGGAAGCAGTTGCGCGTTCTGTTCTTCGGCGCCGGTGTACTGGGAAGTCTCTACGCCGCCCGTCTGCACGAGTCAGGATATGAGGTAGCGATCGTCGCTCGTGGCAATCGCTACGATGAGCTGAAGAAACACGGTATCGTGCTGGTACGCCACGACACCGATGAGCGCACCGTGACGCCGGTACGCGTTCTGGATCGTGTCCCGGAAGACGAGCCGTTCGATGTCTGTGTTGTACTCGTGCAGCGACAGCAACTCGACGAGGCGTTACCTGCTCTGGCTGCCGGGAACGGTATCGCAAGCTACATCATCATGACGAACATGCTCGATGGTCCGGACGTACTCATCGACGCACTCGGCCGCGAACGGGTCCTTGTGGGCCATGTGAATGCCGGAGGGGAACGCGAAGGGCACATCGTCCGCTACATGTGCGCCGAGCGGATGACTATGGGCGAGCTCGATGGATCGCGCACACCGAGAATCGAGCGGATCGCCGCCGCATTCGAAGGTGCCGGATTCCCGGTCGATATCTCGCACGACATGGTCGCCTGGAAGCGCTGTCACGCCGCGTTCGCTTCGGTGCTCGTCAATGCGCTGTACATGAAGGGAACCGACAACTTCGAGCTCGCCCGCGACCGTGCTGTGATGAAGAAACTGGTAATCGGCATCCGCGAGGCGCTGTCGGTCGTCCGTGCCCACGGTATCTCGATCGAGCCGTCGAAGCTCAAGGCGATCTTCTGGATTCCGGCGTTCGTGCTCGTCCCGGTGCTATCTCGCGCGCTCGGAAGCGATCTGTTCGACATCGGCGGGGCACGACACGCACGCAACGCACGCGAAGAAATGGCGCGTCTTACGGGTGAGCTTCTGGAGATGGCGCGAACGGCGGACGTCGACACGCCGGTAATCGATGAGCTCGCCCGGTACGCGACGGTCGATACGAACGCGGAGAATGCAGTCGCCCGCGAAGCATCCGTGGCGAAGTGACGGGAGGAATCATGTCAACAACCGCGAACAGTACCGCGAAAAGCGAAAGATCGGAAACAAAGCGCGGTGCCAGGCGGAGCGTTCTCGACGCGCTCGGCGCGATTGTCGGTTCGCTCGTCTACCGCCGCCGACGATTCTTCAACCAGTCGCTGGAAAGTCCGCCTCTGCGTACGGCGGTTCCCGCGACCACAACCGAAGTAAAGCGCCTCGATCCGGGACACTGGCATGAGGTACGGTGCGACGGTCCGGCGGGCCGATTCACTGCCGCCTACCTCGTGTACCGGTGGAACGGTCCGGACCGGCCCGCTCTGATCTATGTCCACGGTAGCGGCGAGCAGCCGCGCGACTTCACTCGCTCTGCGGACAACTCGTTCCGCCGGATAACCGAGCGCGATTTCAACGTGGATGCAAATCTGGTGCTCGTTATGGCTCCGTTCCACGAGACGACGCAGGGAGCATATATCGATGCGCTCGCAGAGCTGCGAAACTATGTCGGGATGCTCGCCTCGGCGGCCTCGCTCGTGGATTCGCTCGCTAAGCGCCTTCGAAGCGAAGGGGCTCCGGCCGTCTTCGGCGCCGGATTCAGTCTCGGGGGGTGGGTGTTGAACCTGCATCGCGCGTTCTACCGGACGGGCATCGATCGCTACGTTCCGATCTGCGCCGGCACGCAACCGCAGAAGATCTTCGTCGATTCGGTCTACCGAGGTATGGTAGATCCGCGTGCGCGCGCACAGGCACAGCACCTCGAGGATATCCTGAGCTTCGAGAGCGAGTTCACCGCGAACCGATCCGATGATTGCAGCCCGATGCTCTTTCGATACGACAGGCTCGTCGATATCGACGTTCATCTACCGAGCTATGCCGGCATGCAAGTAGAGGTGATCGACAAGGGGCACTTCACCGGGCAGCAGGCGATCGCTGAAATGCGCTCACACATCTTGCGCGCGACCAGTCTCTAAGCCGCGCGCCCGTTCGTCGACTGGCCGCCGCACCGGCGGGCCGCCCCCGGCCCAGGACGCTGTCGGCCCGCCGGCGACCTCTTTTAGGTCCTATCCCGGCCTATGCAGCCGGCGGGCGCTGATAGCTCGCGCTTCCGAAGCCGAGAATCAGATAGCCGATTACCGAGAAGATCACCAGACCGACAATCGCGAAGCCGACGCCTTTGCCGAAGACTCTCGCGGTGTCGATACTGACGATGATAGCAAACACGATGTTCACGAACGGAATAATCAAGAGAACAATCCACCAGAGCGGTCGTCCGACGATTTCCAACCACACGATCACATTGTAGATCGGGATGATCGCCGCCCAGCCCGGTTTCCCGGCCTTCGTGAAGATCTTCCACCACGCCGCGATTATAATGACTGCGATGATCAGCGGCAGCACTCCGACTGCCGCGAAAAACCCCTCCGGCCCGGCAGCAGCGAGCAATACGCCCGGTTCAAAAGCAGTACTCATATAACGATCCTCCATAATTGTAGATTCTGCGCATAGGAACGAAACTCCCGAGAAATAACTTCCCTAACGCCTGCAATTCTCCGCGCACACTAACATGCGAAACAATTGTATGCCACAATTTTCTATAAGTGTTCGATCGCCATATCGAAAGCTCTGTCGAGACAGGCGAGGCCAGACAGACGAGGCGATCGCGACCGGAATCGGGATCTCCTCCTGGTTCGTTCCCACCAGCAGCGACGAGCGCAAAGGCGGCACGATCGAATGCAGCTTCGGCCCGAGGATGGATTCGGTCGATAAGGTTGCCGAATGGGACCCGCCGCGGCGCTTCATCACCGGAACCGTTGAGAGCCCCGAGAGCGTCGCGAGCGAGTGGACCGTCGAGGCCCGCTCCGGCGGCACGTGCGTCGTGCGCGTCGTGCACCGCTGGTTCGCCGACAGCGGTGACTGGGACGCCGAGTTCGAGGCCCACGCGCACGGCTGGGCAATATCGTACTTCCGCCTGCTGCGGCTGGAGCAGCCCGGCCCCGGACTGGCCTACGACTAGATTCCGGAAGGAGGCACCAAGGCGGAAGTCGACGAGATCATCCGCCGGCTAACCGGATGAAGTCAGGATGAGATCGAAGAGCCGACCAAGCGTGAAATCCGCTACCTCGACAAGCTTGTCGATGAGTTAGCCAAGGGGAAGGCGATGGAGAAAGTCCTGCGAGCCTGACACCCGCCTACAGCCGGGCCGTTGACCTGCGCCAGCGCTTCGCAGCTCCCCTACCGCACCAGCGCCACAAGCGCCTCAACATCAAGCCGCGCCGTATACATCGCCGGCGAACCATCGGCCGCCCGCGGCCACTCGCACTCCGGCCGGTCGCGATACAGCTCCACCCCGTTCTCATCCGGATCGCGCAGATAGATCGCCTCGCTCACCGCGTGATCCGCCGCCCCGCCGACCCGCGCGGCGGCGGGGATCCGTCGAGACTTTCCCACGTATTCAACCCGATGTGGTGATGATATCCGCCCGCGCTTCTTCACTTGCTTCCGTACGTACTTACTTATATCATGTACGTATGAAGGTTTCAGCCACCGAGCTGCGACAGAATCTGTACCGGATCATCGACTCGGCACTCGAAACGGGGGAGGTCGTGGAAATCGTCAGAAAGGGTCGCATCGTGCGCCTGGTCCCCGACCCGAAGCCGAGCATCTGGGACCGGCTCGAAGTGCACGACACGATCGACGGAGACCCCGAAACCATCGTCCACAACGACTGGTCTCACGAATGGACCCCGGAAGGTGACTGATGCAGCCACTTCATGTTGATACGCACGTCCTCGCCTGGCTCTACCAGGGCGAGCGGGCGCGCTTTCCGGAGAAGGCACAACAATCGCTCGAGGCGTATCGCCTCTCCTGCAGCCCAATGAGCATTCTCGAGCTCGATTACCTCTATGAAATCGGCAGACTCAAAGTCACCGGTGCCACGATCGTTCGCTATCTGCAGGAACGCATCTCTCTTTCGGTAAGCTCGGCCGTCTTTGCCGAGATCGTATCCGAAGCACATAAACTTACCTGGACCCGCGACCCCTTCGACCGCATCATCGTCGCTACCGCCTCCCTTACCTCGACGCCCCTCCTTACCAAGGACACCCATCTCCGCACGCACTATTCCCGTGCCGTCTGGGACTAGTACCAGGCACCGGCCGTCGCTTTTCGCCGGCCGACGAGAGTCGGATCGATCAGGGCGCGTCCCCCGCCCGGCGCCCGCCGGGCCACCCGTGCGCGCGGACCACCACCCGCGGCCGGGGTGCGGCGCACCCCCGCGCCGGCCACCGCACCCCCGCGCGGGCGCCGGCCGGCGGTCGGGCTCTGCGCGGGTTCCGTTCGCCCGGCACGCGCCCGCCGCCCCATCCATCACCATCAATCTCTATCCACAGCACCGGGCGCCGTCTCCGAGCGCGCCGGGCGGAACCGCGGCGGCTGTCGCCGCCGCGCCGCTCCGATCCCT
>PUOG01000066.1 GCA_003552745.1 Spirochaetaceae bacterium | reverse complement strand
CGGGCTCTCTACGTCGATGAGGGACGCACCGGCATCGTTGCCTTCGACGCTCGCAGCGGCAATCAGCTCTCACACGAGACGCTCGAACCGGAGGTGATCGAAGAACTCGGCGGCCGGATAGACCGCCTTGTCGATACCGGCGCAGGTCCCGTGTGGGTAATGGGAGCCTCCGGCAAGATCGCTGTGCTCGACCCGGGAGCGCTTTCGGTCGTCGATGTGCACGACTCCGGCGTCAGCGACACGTTCGCGGCAGTGTCTTCGATTGTCCGAGAGGATGGGAACTTCGCATGCTTCTAGACCGAAGAGAGGATTTTGTACCATGATCGTCGCAGGAGGGATTTCGCTCGGATTACTGCTCGGCTTTACGCTTCAACGCGGTGGGTACTGCATGAACACGGCGTTTCGCAGCTTCTATCTGGAGAAGGACCGGAGTCTGGTCCGCGCCTGGGTACTGGTGCTTCTCATCAACGTCGTCGGCGTAACCGTGCTGACCGACCTCGGGATACTCTTCCCGGAGGTTGCTCCGTTCTTCTGGCCTGCTGCGATCGTCGGCGGGTTCGTGTTCGGTATCGGGATGGTGCTCGCCGGTGGCTGCGCAAGCGGCACCTACTACCGGTGCGGGCGCGGAATGCTCGGATCGATCGCGGCGCTTGTCGGGTTCGTGATTGGAACGGCGCTCATCGACGGCGGAGCGCTGGTCGAGATTCAGCAACGGTTGCGGGGAACCACGATCGATGTAAGCGGCCGGGAGGCAACGCTCTTCAACGTTCTCGGCCTCGAGTCTACGGTCGCGCGTTGGCTGCTGATCGCTGCCCTGGCCGGATTTGCCATTGTGTGGCTGCTTCGCGCTCCGAAGCAGCGTTTTCTCATTGGTTGGGGTTGGAGGAAGACCGGAACGGTGGTCGGAATCCTTGCACTGGCTACATGGGTGATCTCTGCGATGCAGGGGCGTGACTTCGGCTTGTCATTCACGCAGCCGACGGTGGCTTTGACCCGGTTTCTCGTTGCGGGCGATTCCTCCGGCATCAGTGTGGCCACGTTCATCGTCATCGGAGTTCCTGTCGGCGCGCTCCTCGCCGCACGCGCCGCCGGTGAGGCAATTCTCCGAATGCCCGATCCAAGGCGATTCGTACGCCAGTTCGGCGGCGGGACAACGATGGGTCTCGGGGCATCGATCGCTGGGGGATGCAATATCGGACACAGCATCACCGGAGTATCGACGCTCGGGATTACCGCTCTCACAAGCACGGCATTCATCATGCTCGGATGCTGGGTAATGACCGCAATTGTATACCGGTCCGAACGCCGGAAGATGGAGGCCGAGATGGCGGCAATGAGATCGACGGTACCGCAAGGAGAGACGACATGAAAAGCGGCAAACAACGGGGACCGGCCTGCGGCGCGTGTCGAGGAGTTTCACTCGCGGAGTTTCACGATTGATCTACTGACAACAAACCGGAGGAAGATATGGTGTTATTGAATGGAAAGAGAATCGCGGTTCCCGCAGCGATCGTGTTCGGGTTGGCCGTGATAGGACTGGGAGTTGCGTTCGCGACCGGCGTTTTCGAGGAAGAGATCGTTCGAACCGCGCCTGAAGAGATACTGGTGAGCCCGGAATGGGTGCAGGAGAACGCGGACGAGGTAACAATTCTCGACGTCGGCCGTGACTCGGACGCATTTGCCGCCGGCCACATTCCCGGGGCCGCGTTTGTCGACCGGGTGGTAGTCTGGGACACGGTGAATGACATCGACGGAATGCTGCCCGACCCGGACATCGTCGCCGCCGACCTCGCGGAGGCCGGCGTATCAAACGACCGCCCTGTCGTCGTCTATGACGGCGGCAACGGTCTGTGGGCGAGTCGGTTCTTCTGGGCGATCGAATATCTCGGCCACGAACAGGTTCACCTGCTCGACGGCGGCGTCGGAGCTTGGAGCGATGCGGGGCTCGAGCTGAGCGAAACAATCGAGGTGCCTGAGCGGGGCGACTTCGTCGCGGACGTACGACCGCGTCTGATCGCCGATCAGGAGTTCGTACTCGAGCAACATGAGAATGAAAGCTTCGCGATACTCGATACACGTTCGCAAGCCGAGTTCACCGGCGATGACGTGCGTTCCGCCCGCGGGGGACATATACCCGGTTCGCTGAACATCGACTGGACCAATAACCTGAGCGATGCCGATCACTTCCGGCCGTTCGAAGAGCTCGCGGAGCTCTACGGTGAAGCGCTGGAAGGACGGGACGGACCGGCGGTGACTCTTTGCCAGACCGGTGTTCGCGGTGCTCACACGTATGTGGTGCTCCGTGTGCTCGGCGAGGAGGATGTCAGAGTCTACGACGGCTCATGGGCCGAATGGGGTAACGACGAGACCGCCCCCATTAGCAACGAGACGTGATTTGGAGGTACATATGACTGAACAGAAGGCAGACAGAACGGTTGATCTCCTGAGTGAGGTGTGCCCGTATACTTTTGTAAAGAGCAAACTGGAGCTAGAGCAGATGGAGGCGGGGCAGATCCTGCAGATACATCTCGGCAACAGCGAGTCGGCGTCGAACGTTCCGAGATCTATTGATCTGGAGGGACACGAGGTCCTGAGCGTCGAACAACCGGAGCAAAGCCACTGGGTGGTTACCGTTCGCCGTGCATAATCCGCACGCGTAATTCGCAACGGAGGTACTGAAACAGTGAATCTCAAGATAAACGGAACGGATACAACAATCGACGGCTCCAGCATGACGGTGGTTGAGCTGCTGAAGCACCAGAACGTCGACATGCCGGATATGGTATCGGTGCAGCTCAACGGGGAGATTCTCGAGCGAGATGCGTACGAGAACACTACCGTCAAAGACTCCGATGAGGTAGAGTTTCTCTACTTCATGGGAGGCGGTTCTTCGTGCAGCAGCAGCGAGTGTAGCGGAGTTTCCGCGCTCCATGCATGATGGTAAACGCGCGTGCCTGGGGTTCCACACGCGCGCATCCCACATTCCCGGAAGCGACTCTGCCCCGCATGGAGCAACGAATACTCCGCTCTATCTCTCGAGCGGCTTCTCGTCGGATAGCGCCGACGATCTCGCGGAGCGGTTTGCGGGCAGACGCCCGGGCTATATCTACTCGCGAATCTCGAATCCGAGTGTAGGCGCACTCGAGCAGCACTTCGCTTCGCTCGAGGAGGGACGTGGGGCGATCGCCTGCTCGTCGGGCATGGCGGCGATATCAACGGTGATCTTCTCGCTCTGTCATAGTGGAGACCGCATCGTCGCCGGAAGCAGCCTCTTCGGAGGCACGCTGCTGCTCTTCGAATCGCTGCTCCGGCGCATGCAGATTGAGGTCGAGTACGTCGATCCCGGCGACACGCAGCTCTTCGCTCGTGCCGCGGAGGGGGCGGCGTTCTGCTTCGTCGAATCGATCGGCAACCCCAAGCTCGATGTCGTCGACATTCGAGCAATTTCCGAAGTCTGTTCGAACGCGAATACACCACTTGTCGTCGACAGCACGCTGGCGACCCCCTATGCGGCGTCCGGCCGAAGTCTCGGGGCACATCTGACTGTACACTCAACAACGAAGTTCGTTGCCGGCACCGGAAACACGGTCGGTGGTCTCGTCGTAGACACCGGGCTTTTCGACTGGCGTACCAGCCGCGATCCGGACGTCGCCGACTCGGCGAGGCGCTTCGGCCGCGAACTCGGATTTCTTGCGTTTGCCCGCCGGCACGTGACCAGAGACACCGGCAACGGTATGGCGGCCTTCGATGCGTTCATGCAGTGCACCGGACTCCAGACACTCGGGCTGCGCATGGAACGCCACTGTTCCAACGCGCACGCACTCGCCGGATTTCTCGAGCAGCATGAGATCGTCGAGAGCGTGAACTACCCGGGGCTGCAATCGAGTCCGTGGCATCCGATCGCTGCGCGGCAGTTCGGCCGGAAGTGCGGAGCACTATTGACATTGAGACTAGGAAGCGGCTCGCGGGCACGACGCCTCATCGACGCACTCGAGCTATCGATAAACACCGCGAACCTCGGCGACGTTCGCACCATGGTGATTCACCCGGCCTCAACGATTTACCGGGATGTGAACGACCGGTTGCGCGAAGCCGCAGGTGTGACCGACGATCTGGTTCGGGTCTCAGTCGGTATCGAGGACGTCGAGGACCTGAAAGACGACTTCGACCGCGCCCTGCGCCGCAGCGCAGTCGAGTAGGCAACTACGGAGAGACCGATGTTACGAATACCGCAACGGATCGTGGATGCGATCGTAGAACAGGCTAGAGAGGAAGCGCCGAATGAGGCGTGTGGATATCTCGGCGGTACCGACGGCACCGTGCAGGAGCGCTATCCGATGACGAATGTGGATGCCAGCCCCGAACACTTCTCTCTTGACCCGAAAGAACAGTTTTCGGTACTGAAACAGGCACGGGCATCGGGGCTCGCCCTGCTCGCCGTCTATCACAGTCACCCGGAGACCCCGGCGCGCATGTCGGATGAAGATATCCGCCTCGCGAATGACACGAGCACCATCTATGTCATTCACTCACTGCTGAACGGCGACACGCGAGGTTTTACCGTCGATCGTGAAAAGAACGTGTCCGAGGTCCCCGTCGAGGTAATCGAGTAGCAAACCGTGGTTCGAGAGCGTTACACGCTGTTCAGCGGCATACCGCTTGCTGCAAGAGCCGCCTCCCGTACCGCTTCCGGCAGAGTTGGATGGGCGTGGACGGTTCTCGCCATGTCCTCGCTCGAGCCGCGGAACTCCATGACGGTAACCGCCTCGGCGATCAGATCGCTCGCCCACGGACCGATAATGTGGCAGCCGAGCAGGCGATCGGTATGCTTATCGGCGAGCACTTTCACGAAACCGGCGGTTTCGCCCATCGCAAGGGCTCGGCCGTTCGCGGCAAAGCTGAACTGTCCTTTCACGTACTCCGTCCCGGTCTCGGTGAGCTGCTCCTCGGTTTGCCCGACCGACGCCACCTCCGGCCATGTATACACAACGTTGGGAACCGTCTCGTAATCAACGTGTCCGGCCTTACCTGCGATGCACTCGACGCATGCAACACCGTCGTCTTCGGCCTTGTGCGCCAGCATCGGACCGTGAATGAGGTCACCGATCGCGTATACACCGTCTACGCTGGTTCGATAGCGCTCGTCGACGAGGACTCTCCCCTTCTCGACTTTGACACCTGCTTCCTTGAGCCCGAGCCCGTCGGCATACGGTTTACGACCGACTGCCACGAGAACGTGCTCGGCTTCAAGCGTTTCCGCTTTCCCTTTCGAGTCCTCGACCGATAGCTTCACGCCCTTCTTCCCGACCTCTGCGTCCTGCACTTTGGCATTGAGTTGAATAGTCATACCCTGCTTCTTCAACTCCCGCGCAAGCTGCTTCGAAAGGGCAAGATCCCACCCCGGTATGAGATTAGGCGTAAGTTCGACGACGGTCACCTCGCTGCCGAGTCGACTCCAGACACTCGCCATCTCCAGACCGATGGCTCCACCGCCGACGACGATCAACTTCGCCGGAACCTTGTCCATCGAGAGCGCTTCGGTGGAGCTCAGTACCCGTTCGCCGTCGAACGGCAGGAATGGCAGCTCGATCGAGTCACTGCCCGAGGCAAGAATCACGTGCCCGGCCGAGAGCACGGACTCGTTACCATCCTCTCCGGTAACGACAACCGAAGGGCCGGACTCCAGTCGCCCGCTCCCGGTGAAGACTCGCACCTTATTCTTCTTCAGGAGCGTTGCGACACCACCGGTAAGACGATCGACGATCTCGCTCTTTCGTTTCATCATCGCCTTCAGATCAAGCTTAACGCCGGAAACCTCGATTCCGTGCTGCTGCAGGCCGTTCCGTGCTTTCGCGTACTGTTCGCTCGAATCGAGCAGCGCCTTCGACGGAATGCAGCCGATATTCAGGCACGTTCCGCCGAGCGTATTGCGCTTCTCGACGATCGCCGTGGCGAAACCGAGCTGTGATGCCCGAATCGCGGCGACATATCCGCCCGGTCCGCTGCCGATCACAACGATGTCGAATTGATTCTCATTCTTTTTTGCCATGCTGTGTTCACCATTACGGCGGCTCGCCGCAACCAGCCGCCCGATACGATCAGAGGTCGATCAGTAACTGCGTCGGATCCTCTATGTACTGCTTGATCTTCATAAGAAAGCCGATCGCCTCACGCCCGTCGATCATCCGGTGATCGTAACTCAACGCGAGGTACATGATCGGCCGGACCACGATCTCGTCGTTAATTACCACGGGTCGTTTCTGAATCGTGTGCATCCCGAGGATCGCCGTCTGCGGTGGATTCGGAATAGGGGTTGAGAGCATCGAGCCGAATACGCCACCGTTGGAAATCGTGAACGTCCCCCCGGTCAGCTCGTCGGGCATGAGACGTTTCTCTCGCGCCTTTCCAATGAAACCGAGAATCTCCCGCTCGATCTCGGCGAACGACTTCTGCTCGACATTCCGAACGACCGGCGTAATCAATCCGCGGTCGCTCGAAAGCGCAACACCGATGTTGTAGAAGTGGTTGTAAACGATCTCCTCTTCCTGGAGATACGCATTCACCTCAGGATATGCTTGAAGTGCCTTCTCGCTCGCTTTCACGAAGAAGCTCATAAAACCGAGTTTGACCTCGTGCTTCTTCTCGAACGCTTCCTTATGGCGCGAGCGAATATCCATGACGATCGACATATCGACCTCGTTAAAGGTCGTCAGATGGGCGGCGTTCTGTTTCGCGCTGACGAGATTCGCCGCGATGCGTTTTCTGAGGTTGCTGAGCTTCTTCCGCGTCTGGCGCTGTTCACTGCCGGAAGAATCGGCTGCGCCAGGCCCCGGGACGGAACCCTGCACCGGAGCCTCAGCGGCAAAATCACGGTCGCCTCGGTCCACCGCGGCGTCATCGGTTGTGGAGTCCTCGTCGTGCCCGGTCCCGTCAACACCGCCACCGGTTTGCTCCTCTACCGCACGCAGTGCATCTTCCTTCGTCACCCGGCCATCTTTACCTGTCCCGCGGATCTTAGAAACATCGAGCCCGTGTTCGGTCGCGACCCGACGTGCCGCCGGAGGCAGATCATCTACGGTCGAAGCGGCGCCGACGGCATCCGAAGCCTCGGCAGTCGACGATTCGGCACTCGCCGAGCCGGCGGCGGAAGTCCCGGCGGCATCCGAAGTCCCGGCGGCATCCGAAGTCCCGGCGGCATCCGAAGTCCCGGCGGCATCCGAAGCCCCGGCTGCCGCAGCCGCGGAGTCCGCCGACCTGTCAGCCGAAGCCATAGCGGCCGAGGTATCGATGGAGCCGACCGACTGGCCGACCTCCACCTCTGCGTCCGCCTCGACAGTCGTCTCGAGCACTCCGCTCGCCGGTGCCGGCACATTCAGCGTCGCTTTGTCGGTTTCGAGCTCGAAGAGATCCTCCCCCTCGGTAACCTTATCTCCGCTCTGCTTGAGCCACGCAGCGAGCACGCCGCTGCTTACGCTCTCCCCCACCTCGGGGACCGTTACTTCCTGCTTCATCGTTATCCTCTGGTGAACGCCTCGTCGAGCAGGCGCCGTAACTCGTCATTGTGTTCCTTGTGGCTGCCGGCCGCAGGACTTGCCGCCGCGGGCCGGCCTACGTAATCGACCCTCGGTCGTTCGAAAAGGTCGGCGATCCATTCGCCGGCGAAGCTCCACGCGCCACGATTGCGCGACTCCTCCTGCACCCACGCGACCCGGGGAGCCGACATATACGGCGCGAGAACCTCCTTCAGTCGGACATCGGGTCGGGGGTAGAGTTGTTCGACGCGCACGATCGCGGTTCGTGAGTCGCCGCGTGCATCGCGCTCGGCGGCCAGATCGTAGAATACCTTACCGGTGCAAATCAGTACGTTATCAACCTCGGAGCCGTTCGGACTCATCGGATCATCGATTACCGTCTGAAAGTGTCCCGACGTGAACTCATCGCGCGCGGAAACACACTCCTTGTGTCTCAGCAGGCTTTTCGGGGTCATGAGTACAAGCGGTTTTCGGACCGACTGCTTCAGTTGGCGCCTCAGCACATGGAAATATTGAGCGGGAGTCGTCGGATAGCACACCAGCATATTGTCTTCGGCGCAAAGCTGCAGAAAACGCTCGAGATGCGCGCTCGAATGTTCCGGCCCCTGACCTTCGTAACCGTGCGGCAGAAGCATCACGAGTCCACTGTAACGAAACCACTTTCGTTCCGCTGCCGCGATGAATTGATCGATGATGACCTGAGCACCGTTGACGAAATCGCCGAACTGCGCCTCCCACATCGTGAGAATATTCGGCTGCGCGATCGAGTACCCGTAGTCGAATCCGAGTACACCGAATTCGCTCAGTGGGCTATCGTAGACACTGAACGCCGCCTGATCGGGCGCGAGATTCCGCAACGGAGTGTGCGTCCGTGGAATCGGGCTCTGCGTATCCCACCAAACCGCATGGCGCTGACTGAACGTACCGCGGCCCGAGTCTTCTCCGCTCAGGCGGATTGGGTGCCCCTCCAGAAGCAGTGAACCGAACGCCAGCGATTCGGCCAGCGACCAGTCGAACTTCTCGCCCGATTCCAGGCGTTCGCTGCGATCCTTGACGAAACGCTTCAGTTTCGGATGGATTCCGAAGCCTTCGGGAACGGCGACTAGCGTCTTTCCGATCAGGTCGAGCTGTTCTCGATCGATACCCGTTGCGATCGGCTCATGCGAATAGCGGCCCTGCATGCCGCTCCAGTCTCCTTCCAGGAAAGCGTCATTGATATTCGGCGTGTACTCGCCCTTCGCCTGTTCGAGCTCGGTCTTCCAGTCGGCGATCACCGCCTCCTTCTCCGATTCCTGTTCATCGGCGGAGTAAACGCCCTCCTCCTGGAGCTTGCGACCATACAGCGTGCGGGTCGTAGGATGGTCTTTGATGCGCCCATACATCAACGGATGAGTGAAACTCGGCTCATCCGATTCGTTATGTCCGAGCCTCCTGTAGCATGTGATATCGACGATCGCATCATAACCGTGTTTCTGGCGATAGCGCATCGCGAGGTCGATGGCACGCACAACCTGCTCGGGGTCATCTCCGTTTACATGAAGAATCGGAATCGGCATGCCCTTCGCGATGTCGGTAGTAAAAAAGCTCGAGCGGGCATCGCGGCTGGCGGTAGTGAATCCGATTTGATTGTTGATGATGATGTGAACGGTCCCGCCGGTCCGGTACCCCTTGAGCTGGCTCAGGTTGAGCGTCTCGGTGACCACCCCCTGGCCGCTGAACGCCGCATCCCCGTGGATCAGCACCGGCATGACCTTCTTCCGGTGTTTATCACCACGCCGCCTCTGGATACCGCGCGCCTTCCCTTCGACCACCGGATTGACCGCCTCGAGGTGACTCGGGTTCGCGACCATGCTCACATGAATAACCGCTCCACTCTCATCGACGATATCGAGGCTGTGGCCGAGATGATACTTCACATCGCCGCTACCACCGACCACGTGCGGCTGGTAGTTCTCGGTGAACATCGCGAAGATATCGGCCGGCTTCTTCTTCAGCACGTTCAGCAGGACATTCAGCCGGCCGCGATGTGCCATCCCGAGAACGATCTCCTGCAGCCCGTGTTGAGCCGCCGAGCTCGTCAGGTAGCGAAGCGCCGGAATCAGCACCTCACTTCCTTCCAGGCTGAAGCGCTTCTGCCCGATGAAGTTCGAGTGTATGAAATGCTCGAGCTCCTCGGCGCGAATCAAATCGCGCTGGATGAGCCGGCGCTCTTCCGTGCTGAACTCGCGCCGCTTCGTCGGCGATTCGAGCCGTTCGATGAGCCACCGGCGCATCACCTTATTCTGAATATGGAGAATCTCCGCGCCCATCGTGCCGCAGTAGGTCTTGCGGAACATCTCGATGAGGTCGCGCAACGGTGCCCGCTCCGGTTTGAAATACTTCCCTGCGCTGAACTCAACGTCGAGGTGTTCCTCGCGCAGACCGAACGCCTTCAGTTCCAGACTCTGATAGTAGCCCTCCGAGGTGTAGAACATGTACTTCATCTCGGGGGTCATGTAATCGCCGAGCGGATTGAGATCCGCATAGAGATAGCCGACATCGCGGTACGCCCACAACAGCGTGTCGACCCTGCTCTGCAGATATGCCCGCGACTCCGCGCCCTCGGCCGGCTCCTCACCTCCCTCGCGGACTCGATCGGCGGTGTGCCGTGACAGGATCGGCGTCGTAGCGGAGGAAGTAGTCGCCTCGTTCGGAGGCCGGTCGCCGGCCGATCGAGCGGCGGCATCCGAGGCGGTGGCAGGCCGAACGGCGGCCGCCGCGTGGCCGTTCCCGGCGGTGTTCCGGTTAACCGCCGCCCCGTTTCCGGC
Organism: Spirochaetaceae bacterium; assembly: GCA_003552745.1. Classification (GTDB taxonomy): domain Bacteria; phylum Spirochaetota; class Spirochaetia; order DSM-27196; family SKKC01; genus SLAN01. The sequence goes on along the minus strand of PUOG01000066.1, from coordinate 160 downwards.
ACCATTTCGGCGTTCGCCCGGGATCGAGACGTGCGGCGCACCCGATTCCCAGCTCTTGAAGTACTCCCGCCACTCGCTGTCGATCGCGTCGGGATTCTCGAGATACGTTTCGTAGAGCTCATCTACGAAACGTGCATTGGTGATATCGAGGTCGAGCTCG
>PUOG01000265.1 GCA_003552745.1 Spirochaetaceae bacterium | reverse complement strand
GACGGCGGTCTATTCGGTAATCATGCCGGGCGAGCCGATAACGCTCGAGAGTGCTGAGAAGGACTTCAACTCAATGTTCTTTACCTCTCGGCGGTACGACCTCGGTCGCGTCGGGCGCTACAAACTGAATAAGAAATTCGACTACGAGAGTCCTCCGCAGGAACACATTCTGACGTCGGAGGATATCGTGAACACGATGCGCTACCTGATCATGGTGTACATCGGTGAGGCGACCGTCGACGATATCGATCACCTCGGCAACCGGCGCGTTCGAAGCGTCGGCGAGCTGATGGCGAATCAGCTGAAAACCGCCTTCAGTCGAATGGAACGCATTGCGCGAGAGCGCATGAGCCTGAAGGAAACCGATACGATCAAGCCGCAGGATCTCGTTTCAATAAAACCGATCGTCGCGGCGATCAAGGAGTTCTTCGGCTCGAGTCAGCTCAGTCAGTTCATGGATCAGGTCAATCCGCTGTCCGAGCTTACCCACAAACGACGACTGAATGCGCTCGGGCCGGGCGGTCTGTCTCGTGAACGAGCAGGATTCGAGGTTCGCGACGTTCACTACACCCACTACGGTCGGATGTGCCCGATCGAAACCCCGGAGGGCCCGAACATCGGACTGATCGTGAGCCTGGCAAACTATACTCGGGTGAACGAATACGGATTTCTGGAGACGCCGTACCGGCGAGTGGTTGGCGGTAAGGCTACAGGTGAGATCGAGTACCTGTCGGCGATGGATGAGGAGAAGCACTTCATCGCTCAGGCGAACGCCCCGATCGACGACAAGGGAAACTTCCTCGTCGACCAGATCTCGGTCCGACGCAACGGCGACTATACAACCAAGTCGCCGAACGACATCCATTTCATGGACGTCTCGCCGAAACAGGTTATCTCGGTAAGTGCTGCGCTCATCCCGTTCCTCGAGCACGATGACGCGAACCGTGCTCTCATGGGCAGTAATATGCAGCGTCAGGCAGTGCCGCTCGTCTATCCCGAGCCGCCTCGAATCGGCACCGGTATGGAACAGAAGACCGCGTACGACTCGGGGGTGCTCGTCAAGGCGAAACGGGCCGGAACGGTCGAGTACGTTTCAAGCACTTATACGATTGTTAAGCCGGAAAAGCCGAAGGATGAGAACGATCGCGACATCTATCGCATGATCAAGTATCAGAAGACGAACCAGGATACCTGCTACAACCAGAAACCGCTCGTTAAGAAGGGTCAGAAGCTTAAGGTAGGTGATGTGATCGCCGACGGACCGGCCACCTTCCGAGGCGAGCTCGCTCTCGGACGCAATATCCTCGTCGGATTCGTACCCTGGAACGGATACAACTTCGAGGATGCGATTCTTATCAGCGAGAAGGTCGTCAAGAACGACGTGTTCACAAGCGTGCATATCAAGGAGTTCTCGATCGACGTTCGCGAGACGAAACTCGGACCGGAGAAGATCACTCGCGACATACCGAACACCGCGGAGAAGTCACTCGATCAGCTCGACGACGAGGGAATCGTGCGGGTCGGCGCGAAGGTCGACAGCGGTTTCATCCTTGTTGGGAAGGTCACACCGAAGAGTGAGACCGAGACAACACCGGAGTTTAAACTGCTGAACTCGATCTTCGGCGAGAAGGCGAAAGAGGTGCGCGACACGAGTCTGCGCGTACCGCATGGGGTCGAGGGCACCGTCATCGACGTGCAACGGCTGAAGCGCAGCGAGGGCGATGATCTCTCTCCGGGAGTCGACGAGGTAGTGAAGGTTCTCGTTGCTACGAAGCGAAAGCTTCAGGAAGGCGACAAGATGGCCGGGCGGCATGGAAACAAGGGTGTTATCGCCCGTGTGCTGCCGGAAGAGGATATGCCGTATCTCGCCGACGGAACGTCGCTTGATCTCTGCCTGAACCCACTCGGCGTGCCGAGTCGTATGAATATCGGCCAGATTCTCGAAACCGAGCTCGGTTGGGCTGCCGAGAAGCTTGGCGAATGGATTTCTACACCGGTCTTCGAAAGTGCGACGAACGAACAGATCGAGGAAAAACTCGAGCGCGCGGGACTGCCGAAGCATTCAAAGGCGGTGCTTTACGACGGGAGGACCGGCGAGCCGTTCGAGAACGAGGTGACCGTCGGCCTCATGTATATGCTGAAGCTGCACCATCTGATCGACGACAAGATGCACGCTCGTTCTACCGGACCGTATTCGCTGGTCACACAGCAGCCGCTCGGTGGTAAGGCGCAGTTCGGCGGGCAGCGCCTCGGAGAGATGGAAGTGTGGGCGCTCGAGGCGTATGGCGCGGCGAACACGCTGCAAGAGCTTCTCACGATCAAGAGCGACGATATGAATGGGCGCGCCAAGATCTACGAGAGCATCGTAAAGGGTGAGCCGTCGACATCGGCCGGCGTGCCGGAGAGTTTCAACGTGCTGGTTCAGGAGCTTCGTGGCCTTGCACTCGACGTTTCGATTTACGACAGCAAAGGGAAGCAGATTCCGCTGACCGAACGTGATGAAGAGCTGATTAACCGGCAGGGAACGAACTTCTAGAAGGGGGCAGGCAGACGTTATGAGAGATATTCAGGATTTTGACAGCATCATGATTCAGCTTGCCTCACCGGATCAGGTTCGTGCCTGGAGCTACGGTGAGGTCAAGAAGCCGGAGACGATCAACTACCGCACGCTGCGCCCCGAGAAGGACGGTCTCTTCTGCGAGCGGATCTTCGGTACCACGAAGGAGTGGGAGTGCTATTGCGGTAAGTTCAAGAGCATTCGGTACAAGGGTGTGATCTGTGACCGCTGCGGCGTGGAGGTGACGCACTTCAAGGTGCGCCGCGAGCGGATGGGGCACATCGAGCTCGCTTCGCCGGTGAGTCATATCTGGTATTACCGATCGGTTCCGAGTCGAATGGGGCTCCTGCTCGACCTCTCGATCGCGAGCCTGCGGAGTATCCTCTACTACGAAAAGTACATCGTCTTCGATCCGGGCGACACCGATCTGAAGAAGATGGACCTTCTCAGCGAAGAGGAGTACATGGATGCGAAGGAGCGTTACGGGGATACATTCAGCGCCGGCATCGGCGCCGAAGCGGTCCGTATCCTGCTCGAACAGCTCGATCTCGATTCGCTTTCCGCGGAGCTGCGCGCGAAGATGGTCGAGAAGGGAGCGAAGTCGGATAAGCGGCTGCTGAAGCGCATCGAAATCGTCGAGCATTTCCGTGACAGCGAGAACCGCCCCGAGTGGATGATTCTCGATGTGATTCCGGTCATTCCGCCCGAGCTCCGGCCGATGGTCCAGCTGGACGGCGGGCGATTCGCGACGAGCGATCTCAACGACCTCTATCGCCGGGTCATCAACAGAAACAATCGTCTGAAGCGGCTCATGGCGCTCAATGCTCCTGACATCATTATCCGCAATGAGAAGCGAATGCTGCAGGAAGCGGTCGATGCGCTGTTTGACAACTCGAAGAAGAAGCGCGTCGTGAAGGGGGCAAGCAACCGCCCGTTGAAGAGCTTGTCCGATATGCTGAAGGGGAAACAGGGCCGATTCCGGCAGAACCTCCTCGGAAAGCGTGTGGACTACTCGGGGCGATCCGTTATCGTAGTCGGCCCCGAGCTTGAGCTTCACCAGTGCGGACTGCCGACGAAAATGGCGCTCGAGCTCTACAAGCCGTTTATTATGAAAAAGCTTGTGGAGAAGGACGTCGTCTACAACATCAAAAAGGCGAAGTCGCTCGTGGAGCAGGAGACCCCGGAAGTATGGGCGGTGCTGGACGAAGTCGTTAAGGAGCATCCGGTGCTTCTGAACAGGGCTCCGACACTCCATCGCCTCGGAATTCAGGCGTTCGAGCCGAAACTGGTCGGAGGAAAGGCCGTTCGTCTGCACCCGCTTGTCTGTCATGCATACAACGCAGACTTCGACGGCGACCAGATGGCGGTCCACGTGCCGCTGACGCAGGCTGCGCAGATCGAGTGCTGGACGCTCATGCTCTCGACCCGCAATCTTCTGAATCCAGCCAACGGTCAACCGATCGTCTTCCCGAGCCAGGATATGGTTCTCGGAATCAACTACCTGACGAACGCGCGCGAAGGGGCGCCTGGTAGCGGGAAGCGCTTCTCATCGCCGGAAGAGGTCATCTATGCGCGAGATGTCGGGTCGATCGATTATCAGGCGCTGATCAAGGTCAAGATAGACGGCGAGCTGGTTGAGACGACCGCCGGGCGTATCCTGTTCAACGAGGCGATGCCCGACGAGGTGGCGTTCGTGAACCGACCGCTTGGTGACAAGGAGCTACGCCTTCTCATAAGCGAAGCGTACGGCCACTACGGACCCCACACCACCGTGAAGATGCTCGACGCAGTCAAAGACCTCGGATTCCGGTATGCGACGCTATTCGGAGCGACAGTTGGAATCGACGACATCATCGTGCCCGAGACGAAGCCCAAGATGATCGACAGCGCGAACGACGAGGTAATGAGTATACAGAATCAGTATCTTCAGGGGCACATCACGAACGAAGAGCGTTACAACCGCGTTGTTGAGGTATGGAGTAAGACCAACGAAGATCTTACGAACGTCATGATGGACCAGCTCAAGAGCGACCGTAAGGGATTCAATCCGGTATACCTCATGGCGACGTCCGGGGCTCGTGGTAGTCGCAGTCAGATCCGGCAGCTGGCCGGAATGCGCGGTCTTATGGCGAAGCCGAGCGGCGAGATTATCGAGCTTCCGATTCGAAGTAACTTCAAGGAAGGACTGTCGGTCATCGAGTTCTTCATCTCCACGAACGGCGCGCGGAAAGGTCTTGCCGATACTGCGCTGAAAACAGCCGACGCCGGATACCTCACTCGCCGACTTGTCGATGTAGCACAGGACGTAGTGGTGAACGAGGAGGACTGTGGAACGATCAACGGTATAGAGATCGAGGCGTTGAAGGACGGAGAAGAAATCGTAGAGTCGCTTGCCGACCGTATCGCCGGACGCTTCACTCTCGAACGAGTCAAGGATCCGATCACCGGTGAGATCATCGTCGATGTGAACGAGGAGATCACCGATGAGAAGGCCGGGCAGATCGAGGAAGCAGGCATTGAGCACGTAAGAATTCGAACCGAGCTCACCTGCGAGTCGAAGTTCGGTGTCTGTCAGCGCTGCTATGGGCGAAACCTTACCGACAACCGCACCGTGAATATCGGCGAGGCGGTCGGGATCGTTGCTGCGCAATCGATCGGTCAGCCGGGAACTCAGCTGACAATGCGTACCTTCCATATCGGTGGTGCCGCGATGAGGTTGAGCGAGGAGAACCGTACGTACTTGAAGTACCCGGTAGTGGTTTCCGGCATCCACGGTAACGTCGTTACCTCACCCGACGGCCATCGGGTGTTCACTCGGAAGGGGTATCTGTTCGTACAACGGGTTCTTCGTGACATCGAGTTGCAGAAAGGTGACAAGCTGCTCGTCGGCGAGGGCGATAAGGTTGTCAAGGGTCAGTCGGTGATCAAACGCGGCAAGGAGGAGCTGGTCGCGGACGAAAACGCGTATGCTACCAAGCGCGAGGGTCGCCTCCTGCTCATCTCCCAGGAACAGCGAATCGAGGTTAGAAACGGTGCGCAGCTCGATGTCTCCGAAGGCGATATCGTTCCGGCGGACGAGGCACTCGCATCGTTCGACCCGTTTGTGGAGCCGATCGTGTCCGAGTACGACGGGAGAGTGCGCTTCGAAGATATTGTCGAGGGAACGACCATGACCGAGGAGGTCAACGAAGATACCGGCAATATCGAGCGTAAGATCAGCGAGCACACCCTCGAGACGATGGAGCCTCGGATTGTCGTCGAAGGTAAGAACGGCGACGAACTCGCGACCTATCATCTGCCGGGCTCGAGTTATCTGCAGGTGAATGACGGTGATCAGATTGAAGCCGGTCGAACGATCGTCAAAATGCTCAAGGAGAGCGTGCGAACGAGCGACATCACCGGAGGTCTGCCACGTATCGGCGAGCTGTTCGAGGCGCGCCGACCGAAGAATGCCGCGGTGTTGGCTCAAGTCAGCGGGACGGTCGAATTCCGTGGCATCGTGAAGGGCAAGCGGATGCTTGTCGTAGTCGATGCGTTCGGCAAAGAGTTCAAGCATGCGGTTCCACTCGGAAAGCACCTCCTCGTCCGCGATCAGGACGGCGTCGAAGCGGGAGAGCGGCTCTGTGAAGGTGCGATGGACCCGCACGAGATCCTGCAGATTCTCGGCGAAAACACGCTTCAATCGTACCTCATGAATGAGGTCCAGGAAGTGTACCGGCTCCAGGGTGTGAACATTAACGATAAGCACATCGGTGTCATCATCCGTCAGATGATGCGAAAGGTGGAGATCGTCCAGGTCGGAGATACGAACTTTATTTTCGGGCAACAGGTCGATAAGCCGCGGTTCCAGGAAGAGAATCATAAGGTTATGCGAGAGGGTGGTCAGCCGGCGGTTGCGCGCCCGATTCTGCTCGGAATAACGCGCGCGAGCTTGAACATCGAGAGCTTCATCAGCGCGGCGAGTTTCCAGGAGACCACGCGGGTGCTGACGAACGCGGCGATCGCCGGGTCGAGCGACAACCTGCGAGGCTTGAAGGAGAATGTCATCATCGGGCATTTGATTCCTGCCGGTACCGGTATGCGCCAGTACAAGAAGATGAAGCTGTACGACGAGAACCGAGAGGATCTCGACACGAAGATGCAGGCGATACTCGAGCAGCGCGAACGGGAGAAAGAAGAGGCTGAAGAGGAAGCCGAAGAACCGGAAGAGGTAGAGATCCCCCAGTCGTAGGAGGAGCCCGATCTCACTAATATGTATGGAGATGTCGTGTTGACACGGTGGTGGTACTCTGTTACCGTTCGGCAGCTCCGCTGAAACAGAGGAAAGGAACGAGAAGGTATCAGAACATGCCTACAGTGAATCAGTTGATCAGGAAAGGGCGAAAGAAAGCGCATGCGGACACGAAGTCACCCGCGCTGCAGAACTGCCCGCAGCGCCGCGGCGTCTGCACTCGAGTCATGACCATCACTCCGAAAAAGCCGAATTCGGCGCTGCGTAAGGTAGCACGTGTTCGCCTTACGAACGGAATAGAGGTCACAGCGTATATTCCGGGGATCGGGCACAATCTGCAGGAGCATTCGGTTGTCCTCGTGCGAGGTGGTCGCGTAAAGGATCTGCCCGGTGTACGCTATCACATCGTCCGTGGTGCGAAGGATACCCTCGGAGTGGATGACCGCCGGAAGGCTCGGTCGAAGTACGGCACCAAGCGCCCGAAGGCCTGATAGCAGGAGCTGAAGAGGATGCCGAGAAGATCAATAGTCGGAAGGAAAGAGGTGCGACCGGACGCACGTTACGGGAGTGTGTCGCTGTCGAAGTTCATCGCCAGGTTGATGATTCATGGAAAGAAGTCGACGGCAACCCGGATCGTATACGAAGCGCTGGAGCAGCTGGAGGGAAAGGCCGACAAGACACCGCTCGAAGTCTACGACCAGGCACTGGAGAACGTGAAACCTGCGGTGGAAGTCAAGAGTCGACGGGTTGGTGGGTCAACCTACCAGGTGCCGGTTGAAGTACGTGAGAGTCGACGAGAGGCGCTTGCAATGCGTTGGATTATCGCGGCGGCGCGATCGCGCTCCGGCCGCTCGATGGGCCAGAAGCTCAGCGGTGAACTGCTTGACGCCTTTAACTCGACGGGAAGTGCCTTCAAGAAGAAGGAAGACACCCATCGAATGGCGGAGGCAAACAAGGCGTTTGCGCACTACCGCTGGTAGTGGATCACGTGCAGCTATGCACGGATACGATCTCTCGCCCGTTTGTGGTGAGATGATCTTGCGTATACTGTTGGCGTTATGGCATAATCCATGCTAGCGATAGAGTGTGTGTCACCGGCGTAAAGGTGCCGTTATGACAGACCGCTCTGTCGAGAGCCAAACCGATCATCCGGGTCCGTTGTGCCGTTCGATCGGCACACCGCCGGCGCCGTTGGCGACATTCGTTGCGGTGAACGGGCCACGGGTTGGGTGTTGTTGTAGTTGACCGGTGTCCGGTCGGCGAGTACTGCAGGACGCCCTGCGGGTGGTAAGGTGGCATGAACGTGAGTGTGCAACATTCTTCTCTGTTGACACATGTTCGGGCTCTTTGGTAGCCTGCCACTCCTGCCGACTGAACGACCTCAGGTTCCGTGTTTGCACGGATTCTGTTGTTGTACCCGGGGCACAACTGGTCATAGCTCAGTGACGGCGCTGTGTGCGTCGACTGGGTCTGGAGTACATCTTAATAAACGGACGATTGCGGGACTTCGCCAAGGAGGAAAGTCATGGCTAAGGAGAAGTTCGAAAGAACTAAACCTCACATTAACGTAGGGACTATCGGTCACGTCGACCACGGAAAGACCACGCTGACTGCGGCGATGACTTCGCTGAGTGCGAAGGTCACCGGCGCGGGCAAGGTCATGAAGTACGACGAGATCGACAACGCGCCGGAAGAGAAAGCGCGTGGTATCACCATCAACACGCGGCATGTTGAGTATCAGACGAAGGAGCGCCACTATGCTCACGTCGACTGCCCCGGGCACGCCGACTATGTCAAGAATATGATCACCGGTGCTGCCCAGATGGACGGAGCGATTCTCGTCGTGAGTGCGGCCGACGGTCCGATGGCTCAGACGAAGGAGCACGTTCTGCTTGCTCGCCAGGTCGGCGTCCCAGCGCTTATAGTGTTCATCAATAAGACCGATCAGGTGGACGATCCGGAGTTGATCGACCTCGTCGAGGAGGAGATTCGAGACCTCCTCTCGAGCTACGAGTTCCCCGGTGATGAAGTCCCGGTTATTCGCGGAAGTGCATTCGAGGCGATGGAAAATCCCGACGACGAAGAGAAGACCAAGTGCATCGCTGAGCTTCTCGAGGCCATGGACAGCTACTTTCCCGTTCCCGAGCGGGCCGTCGATCAGCCGTTCCTCATGCCGATCGAAGACGTGTTCTCGATCCAGGGCCGCGGTACGGTGGTTACCGGTCGTGTTGAACAGGGCGTTATCAAGGTGAACGACAAGGTCGAGATCGTTGGTATCCGCGAGACAAAAGAAACGACGGTTACCGGCGTCGAAATGTTCAACAAGCTGCTCGACCAGGGTGAGGCCGGCGATAATATCGGTGCGCTGCTTCGCGGCATCGACAAGAATGAGGTCGAGCGTGGACAGGTGCTCGCAGCGCCAAAGAGCATCACCCCGCACAAGAAGTTCAAGGGTGCGATCTACTGCTTGAGCAAGGAAGAGGGTGGTCGCCACTCCCCGTTCTTCACCGGATATCGGCCGCAGTTTTACTTCCGGACAACCGACATTACCGGAACGGTTGAGCTTCCCGAGGGGAAGGAGATGGTTATGCCGGGTGATAACACTGAGATCGTCGGTGAGCTGATTCACCCGATTGCCATGGATAAGGGGCTCCGCTTCGCTATTCGTGAAGGCGGACGTACGGTCGCCAGCGGTCAGGTGACGGATATTATCGAGTAACGCATTCATGTGCGCTCGTACCGGTTTCGGCCCGTACGAGCGCTGAATGCTGGAGGAACCATGCCGCAGGCGAAAATCCGTGTACGACTTCGAGGGTTCGATATCGAACTGATCGACCAGAGTGCGCGATCGATAGTTCAGACGGTCCAGAAGTCCGGCTCCAGGGTATCGGGGCCGATACCCCTGCCGACGCGAACGAATAAGTTCACCGTCTTGCGTTCGCCGCACGTGAACAAGAAGTCGCGTGAACAGTTCGAAATGCGTACGCACAAGCGGTTGATCGATATTATCGAGCCGACCAGCCAGGTTATGGACGCGCTCATGAAGCTCGAGTTGCCGGCCGGCGTTGACGTTGAGATCAAGCAATAGCGCAGCTTACGCGGCCTCCGTGTGCTCTCGCTGCATGTATAGGGAACACTCATGATCGGGTTAATTGGAAAGAAAGTGGGAATGACGCAAGTGTTCGATGAACGCGGTGTCGTTACCCCGGTTACCGTTATTCAAGTAGAGCCGAATCTCGTGGTGCGCGAACGCAGCCCGGAAGCCGACGGATATGCGGCAAAGGTGCTTGCTGCCGGCCGGATGAAGGAGAAGAGCCTGACGAAACCGTACCGGGGACAGTTCGGCGAATACTCCCCACGAGCGCGGATGGTTGAGTTCCGTGATTTCGATCACGAGTGCGAGATCGGGGACGAGCTGACCGTCGACCTGTTTGCAGACACGGCATTTGTCGATGTTACCGGCATAAGCAAAGGCAAGGGCTACCAGGGTGTTGTCAGGCGCCACAATTTCAGCGGAGGACGGGCAACACACGGGTCGAAGTTCGGGCGTGAGGCCGGATCGACTGGAATGGCAGCGTCGCCGAGCAAAGTCCATAAAGGGACGAAAATGCCGGGTAGAATGGGACACGAACGCCGTACGATTCAGAACCTTCGAGTGTTGAAGGTAGACGGTGAGAAGCAGATCCTGCTCGTAAAAGGATCGGTTCCTGGTCCGCAG
>PUOG01000149.1 GCA_003552745.1 Spirochaetaceae bacterium | reverse complement strand
GCTGCGGCGGCGCGGGTCGATGAGGATCACCGACGAGCGGGCGGAAAGCGGGTAGCGGTCCCCCGCCCACTCCTCTTCGTCGCCCGGCCCGCGGAACTCCGTTCCGGTGCCGTGTCGCGTATCGACGACGAGCTTCCACTCGGTCCACGGTGTCGGAAGAGCAAACGAGTACTCGGTAGTCGTCGCATTGAAAAGCACGAGTATATCGTCATCGACTTCGTCGCTCTGAGTAGGCACGTCGCTGCCGTCGAGCAACATCCCGAGACTCCCTTCGGCGTAACGCCACTCCATCGGTTCGCCGGCGCCCGAATACCACTGCAGATCGTGGCGCGAGTTGCCGTTGCGGTCGGTGCCGCTGAAGAACGCGCTTCGAAAGAGTGAGGGGTGCATTCTGCGAAATCGGGTTAGTGCACCGACGAATCGGAGTAGCGCCCGTTTCTCCTCCCCGGCGGCACCGCCGAACGAGTAGTCTATCCAGGTCAGCGGCCCGTCATGACAATACGCGTTGTTGTTGCCGTTCTGCGTGTGGCGAAGCTCATCGCCTGCACGCATCATCGGAATTCCCTGTGAGACGAAAAGAGAAACCAGCAGATTTCGCATCTGGCAGGCGCGGGTATGCCGAACTCCCGGCAATGTCGTCTCCCCCTCCACCCCATAGTTATGGCTCAGCTCGTTCGAGTGACCGTCCCGGTTTCCCTCACCATTCTCGTAGTTGTGCTTGCGGGAATAGGTAACCAGATCGTGCAACGTATATCCGTCATGACTCGTTATGTAGTTAATGCTGTGAAACGGCGATCGACCTCCGGTCTGGTAGAGGTCCGAGCTCCCGGCGAGTCTCGTGGCGAAGTCTCCGAGCACCCACGGTTCGCCGCGCCAGAATCGGCGCGCGTCGTCGCGAAAACGATCGTTCCATTCGGCCCAGCGGCCGCCCGGAAAGTTGCCGACCTGGTAGGCGCCGGCGGCGTCCCACGCTTCAGCGATAATCCGGGCATCGCGAAGCACGGGGTCCTCGGCGATCCGCTCGAGGATCGGCGGGCGATCCATGAGATTGCCTTCACGATCGCGGCTGAGGATCGAACCGAGATCGAATCGGAACCCGTCGACGTGCATCTCGGTCACCCAGTAGCGAAGACAGTGAACGATGAAGCTGCGTACGACCGGATTGTTGCAGTTCTCCGTATTGCCGCAACCGGAGAAGTTCTTGTAGTAGCGCTTGTTCGAGTCGAGTATGTAGTATTCGCTGTTGTCGATACCGCGAAACGAGAGCGTGGGTCCTGTCTCGGCACCCTCTCCGGTATGATTAAAGACGACATCGAGGATCACTTCGATGCCGGCACGGTGCAGTTCGCGCACCATCTCCTTGAACTCGTTCACCTGTCCGCCGGGAGTCGTATCGGCGGCGTACGACTGTTTCGGTGCGAAGTACGCGATGGTGTTGTAGCCCCAATAGTTGCGAAGCCGCTCGCCGGTGCGCGGGTTCGTGCGCGGATTGTCGGACGAGTCGAACTCGTGCACCGGAAGCAGTTCGAGACTGGTGATGCCGAGTTGCTTCAGGTACGGAATGTGCTCGATGATGCCGCGGTAGGTGCCCGGGTGTTCGACCCGAGAGCTTGCGTGCGCCGTCAAGCCTCGAACGTGCGTCTCGTAGATGATCGTCTTGCCGGCCGAATGCTTGAGTGGGCGATCACCCTCCCAGTCGAAATTGTGCCGGATTACAATGCACTTCGGCATGATATGGAGATTCGATTTCCTCGCCGGTACGAGATCGCGCTGCGTTGCTTCCGGATCAAAGCCGAGCGATCCGGAAAGATTCTCACACCCGGTGAGCGCACCGGCGTACGGGTCGAGCAGCGCAAGGCAGTCGTTGAAACGATGGCCGTTCTCCGGCTCATAAGGTCCGGAAATCCGATAGAGATAGAGATCTCCGGCCCGGCTTCCCTTCAGAAAACAGTGCCAGACATCGCCGGTGCGATGTCGCATCGGGTCGAGGGCGACTTCCAAAGCTGGTTCGGTGTCGTCCGGACCATCGAACAGGAGAAGCGACACCGCGGTCGCATGGCGGCTGAAGATCGCGTAGTTCACCCCCTCGATATCCGTATTTGCTCCGAGCGGCCACGGCTTGCCGACATCCACCGAGATCCGCTCGCCTACGACGCGCTCACGCAAGGCCATGACGCAATAACTCGACGACTTTCTCCGGCTTCTCAGCGTGCAACCAGTGTCCGGCACCGTCCACACGCGCCATTCGAACCTGCGAGAAGAGCGCCTCGAACCTCGGGCGGTCGGCTTCGTCGACGTATCCCGACCGGTCGCCATAGATTACCGTTACCGGCACAGCGCCGCCGGTACGCGCCGGCTCCGGCCAATCGAGGATATCGTCGTATCCCTCACGAAGCGCGGCGAGGTTCAGCTTCCAACCGGTGCCGTCCGCACCGCCGGCTCGGTAGCTCTTCAGCAGGAATGCCCGCACCGGCGCCGGTTCGACACCATTCTCACCGAGTATCCGATCGGCCTCGACACGCGTGTCCGGCCTCTCACGCTCGACCGCGGCCATTGCATCGAGGATCTCAAAATGCGACGCCCGATACCGCTTCGGCGCGATATCGAGAACGACAAGTCGTTCGACGAATTCCGGGTGCCGCAGGGCAAGCGCCATCCCGACCTTACCCCCCATGCTGTGCCCGGCCACCCGAACCGCACCCTCCCCGCGGCCGGCGATGAACTCGGCGACCGCATCGGCGAGTGTGAGGTAGTCGGTATGCGCTATGTGCGGCGAAGAGCCGTGATTCGGCAGGTCGGCGAGCACAACGCGATATTCACTCTCGAGCGCGCGGCCGATCCGTGCCCAATTGTCGCCGGAGCCGAACAGGCCGTGCAGAATGAGAACCGTCGGTCCGCTTCCAGTCTCGTGGTAGTGTAGTCTCAAGTCGATCCCCAGCTTATTGTCATCACTATATTGCCACCGGAGGGTGTCCGCAAGCAGCAGAGCAGCTCCGCTGCGACCCCACCGGCGACCGCCGGGCCGACTCCGTCTCCACCCGCCCACTTGAACGACTCATGCAGCGCCGGTATCGTCAGAGCATGAAGCCGTCTGTGCCCGAACGTCTTGCCGCACGCTACTATCAGTTCAAGACACACCCCGCGGCCATGACCTCACCCGGCTACGCGATCGAGGTCACCGCCGAGGACCGCATCGGGCTCATCGCCGATGTAACGGCTGTTATATCCGAGCTCAAGGGAGACGTCGGCTATTTCCAGTCGTGGATCGACTTCGATAACCGAACGCATCTGCTGATCCAGCTCAAGGCGAATAACGGCGAATCGAAGGCCGACGAGATGGAGCGGCGCGTCTCGGCGGTGCCGGGTGTGGAACAGGTACATATCCGGCCGCTGTTCAGCAAGACGTTCGGCAAAAGGGTCATCGTGATGGGCGGCGGCGCACAGGTTGCAGCGGTCGCATCGGGAGCGATCGCGGAGGCGGATCGACACAATATCCGGGGCGAGCTGATTTCAGTCGATACGATCGCCCTCGTCGGCGAGCACGAGCTCGCCGAGGCCGTTCGGGCGGTAGGGCGTCTCCACCGTGTCGGAGTGCTGGTTCTCGCCGGATCACTCATGGGCGGCGAAATCGCTGCCGCGGTTACCGAGCTGCGCGAGGAGTACGGGATACCGGTTATCAGCCTGAAGATGGCCGGATCGGTCAATCGCTACTGCGATCTCATCGTCACCGATCCGACCGCAGCCGGCGTCATGGCTACCATGCTCATAAGCAACGTAGGACGCTTCGACCTGTTGAAGGTCCACGGCCAAACCTATTAGGTGGTACAACCGCGAGCGCACGACGACCGGATCATTTTTTCTTCTTCTTACCGCCCTTGCTCTTACCGGCAGCCTCACGCTGCTTGCGGATCTCCTCTTTGACGTCCGCGGCCTTCTTCCGGTCGACAACAGGGGCGCTGCCGTTGGAACCTGATCCTGCTGCGGCACCGGCGGTCGCAGCAGCGGGCGCCTGCTCCCGGCTTCGCGCCGGAGCCTCCGCCGCTGGCCGTACAGCCACCTCGCGCTTCGATCTGAGCTTGCGCTGCAGCGCTAACAGCACCGGCGATGCGATATAGATCGAGGAGTATGTTCCAACCAGGACACCGACGATCAGATTCAGCGCGAAGTCCTGAATGGTCCCGGTGGCGAAAATGAAAATCGCACCGACGGCGAGCAGAGTAGTGAACGACGTGATTACCGTTCGAGTCATGCTCTGTGTGATGCTCGTATTCACCACCTCGTAGAACCCGGCGTTACGCATGAGTGACTCGTTCTCACGAATTCGGTCGAAAATGACGATCGTATCGTTCAACGAGTAGCCGATCACAGTCAGCACCGCCGCAACCGTCGCGGTCGATACTTCGATCTGGAACGCCCCGATGAACACGAGCATAAAGGCAACATCGTGCAGAAGTGGCGCGATGGCACCTATGGCGTAGGCAAGTCGAAAGCGCACCCAGACGTATACCAGAATGAGAACCAGCGCAACGGCAGTGAGCAGGAAGGTCTGTCGAGCGAGCGCCGCGGAAAACCCGGGACCAACGAAGTTGGAGCTCTCCTCCAGGACCGCGTCGTCTCCGAAGGCATTTCTCAGAATACTCATTACGTCGGCGGCGAGTTCACTTGCCACCCGCTCGTCGGCTTCTTCCGCGATTACCCGGATGCTGAAGCGCTGCTCCTCGGCCGAACCGACGCCCTGAACCTGGGCTCCAGTAATCGAGGCCAGGCTTTCCCGGACCTGGTCGATCGTTACCGAGGTCTCGTCGGGATCGATCTGGACCTGGTGACGCAACCCTGCCTGGAAGTCCACGCCGAGGTTGAAACCGTCGTGACTAATGGTGATCGCCAGACCGGCGACTATCACTACGAGCGACAGCGCCAGAAACGGGATTCTATACTTGAGAAAGTCGATTACGCCCTTCATCGAACACTCCAGCCAATACTCAGTTTCTGCCGCTTCAGCACATCGGTTCCGAAGTCAAAGAGCAGTCGCGATACGAACAGCGCGGTAAACATCGAGCTCACAATACCGACAGCGAGAGTGACGGCAAAGCCCTGAATCGGACCGGTACCCAGCTGACTCAGGAAGATCGCAGCGATGAAGGTCGTCACGTTCGCGTCGAGTACCGATGACATAGCCTTCTGGAAACCGGCGGCGACACTCGCCTTCGCGCTCTTGCCGAGGCGGTACTCTTCCTTGATACGCTCGTAAACGATGACGTTCGCGTCTACCGCCATACCGACGGTGAGTACGATACCGGCGATACTCGTCAAGGTCAGCGTCAGGTTGAAGACCGAAAGAATCGCCACGATGAAGAAGAGATTGAGGATGAGAATCAGATCGGCGACAAGCCCTGCGCCCTTGTAGAAGAAGGCCATGAAGATGACCACAAGCGCGAATCCGACGCTGATAGCCATAATACCGGCCTGGATCGCGTCCTCGCCAAGCGCTGCTCCGATAACCTGCTGGCTTTCGACGACAAGGTCCACCGGCAGTGCCGCGGTACGGAGCACCGTCGCGAGATCATTTGCCTCCTGGAAGGTGAATCCGCCGTCGATCCGGACCTGGCCGGTCGGTATCTCCTCGCGAATGCCCGCGTATGCGCGTACGTTCTGATCCATGAGAATGGCCATGGAGTTGCCGACATTATCGCGGGTCAGTCTGGCGAAAAGATCGGCTCCCTGGCCGTCGAGCATGAAGTTGACGACCGGCTGGTTGGTCAGCTGATCGCGACCGACCTGAGCCTCGGTAATGTGCGAGCCCTCGAGGCCGTACTCGTCGAGGTCCTCGTATACGGCGATATGCTGAACGAGCTGATCGAGCCCGTACTCGTCTCGCTGGACATACGGACGGACCTTGGTGCCCGCCGGTATGAAATCGGGCATCTCGTCGTCATCCGGATTCCAGCCCGGATTCCGACGTTGATACTCGATCAACTGCTCGGTAGCATCATCGTTTACGATGTGGAAATTGAGGCTCCCACGTCCTTGCAGAAAAGCATCGACCTGATCACGATCGTCGTCACCGGGAACCTCGAGCGAAATCAGTCCGCCCTCGAGACGTCGAATCTGCGGCTCGGTCACACCGAACTGGTCGATGCGGTTACGCAGAATCTCCATTGCGAGGTCGATCGCCTCGTCGAACTCCTCGTCGGTCGGATCGCGACCCAGCCGCTCGGCGAGACTTGCCCGATCGGGACTCAGCGTGACGATAACTCCACCGGAGAGGTCGAGTCCGAGCTCGACGATCCGCGAGCGCATATCGCGTACTGACTGCAGACGATTGCGATGATGATCCTCCACGACTTTGAATGCGGCCTGCTCGTCGGGGAAGCTCAACAGGAGATCGCGGACCGTCCACTCCGACGGCGCCGGCTCACCGATCACATCGCGATTCGCCTCGGCGGCGGAGATCATGAACTCGTACTGCTCGGGCACCGGAGCTTCCGGTGTATCCTCTGCGAGCTGCGTCAACTGCTCGATTGCTTCGGTCGCCTGCCGGCGAGAGTACTGTTGAATTCCGGAGCGCCCCGAGGCTGCGAGCTCTTTCTCCTCGTCGGGGATGAACGCGTACCACCGGACGGTCGGCGTCAGAAATATCCCGGCGATCACTACAAATACGAGTACAATGAAAAACCGAAAACGCTTACTCATGACTAGCTACTCCAGGTGGGTACACATACCGAACCTTCACGGCGAAGCCGGAGGACGGGAAACGACGGGCGAAGAGGTTACGTGTCCTCTTCTTCGGACTCATCCGCTTCCGGTTCTTCCAGCTCCACCTGCTCCTTCTTCTGGGACTTGCCCCCGCCCTTCCCCTTCTTCTCGAGCAGGCCGCTCACGGAGCTGCGCGAGAACTCGAGCTTAGTGCTATCATCCACCTTCAAGAGGACGGAATCGTCTTTCATGCCGACGATCGTACCGCGAATTCCACCGATTGTAACCACGCGATCGCCCTTCTTCAGAGCATCCAACAGCTTCTGCTGCTCTTTCTGTCGCCTGTTTTGCGGGCGAATGATGAGGAAGTACATGATCGCCGCGATCAAACCGAACGTCACCAGAGGGAAAAGAAGCTGCTCTCCCCCACCGCCCGGCTGAGCCTGAAGAATCACGGGCATGAAATTGGCTATTGTCATATCTGATTACCCTGTCGTTAAGATTTCCGACGCTACCACACGCCGGATTCGAGCGTCAAGTTTCGCTCCTGTCGATCTTTAGCGCGTGAACAGAATCGTGCGGCCACGCGAACCGCTTCGACTTGCTCCATTCACGTTGCGCGGCGAAGCGACGAATCCGTCGGCTATACGTAGATCACCCGGCTCACGTTGTCGGGAACCCCCTTCACGCCGAACAGACGCTTCAGCTCCTCGACCGACAGTTCCTCCATTCCGGACGCCTCTCCGAAAATCCGCCGAAACGTCTCGAGCTCGTTTTCGTCACCGCTGTAGAGCGCCGAGCAGAAAGCCGCCCGGAACAACTCCTCGCGCGCGAGTTCCTCGGTCGAAAGTTTTCCGAAGCGCCTTACCGCGGTCCGGTCTACCATAGCCGCACTGCCCTGGTACCCGATCGTGAAGATGAAATCGCGCCGTTTCATAGCTCTACGAGTAAGGTAGCGTGTCTGCGGATTTTTGAAAAGGCGGCGGAGCCGCGGCGGCCGCGGACGCGATATCCGCGGCACTGCCTTCGTGACGGCTCCGACCGTTGTGGGTGGAGGGGCTTAGTACATACCGCCCATGCCACCACCCATGCCGCCCATGCCGCCCATTCCGGCACCGGCGCCGGCACCTTCGCTGTCTTCCTTCTCGGGAATGTCGGTGACGGTGCACTCAGTGGTGAGCAACAATCCGGCGATACTCGACGCGTTCTGCAGCGCGCTGCGGGTGACTTTGATCGGCTCGATGATTCCGGCCTTCATCATGTCGACCCACTCCATCTTGTAGGCGTCGAATCCGATGCCCTTCTTTTGCGACTTCGCCTTGTCGGCGATAATCGAGCCGTCGACGCCGGAGTTGATCGCAATCTGGCGGATCGGTTCCTCGAGGGCGCGCTTGACGATGCGGAATCCGACCTTCTCGTCCTCGTCCCACGCGGAGATATCGACCTTGTCGAGACCGGCGATCGCCTGGATCAGTGTCACGCCGCCGCCGGGGATAATGCCCTCTTCGACCGCAGCACGAGTCGCGCTGAGCGCATCCTCGACCCGGTGCTTCTTCTCTTTCAGCTCGGTCTCGGTCGCCGCACCCACATTGATGACGGCCACACCGCCGGCGAGCTTGGCGAGGCGCTCCTGCAGCTTCTCGCGATCGTAGTCGCTGGTGGTGTCCTCGATCTGCGCCTTGATCTGGCTGATGCGCTCTTTGATGTCCTTCTGCTGACCGGCGCCCTTGATGATGGTCGTGTTTTCCTTATCGACCTTCACCGTCTGCGCCTGACCGAGCTGGCTGACGTCGGTGCTCTCGAGCTTCAGCCCGAGCTCTTCGGAGATCACCTGCCCGCCGGTGAGGATCGCGATATCCTCGAGCATTGCCTTGCGGCGGTCGCCGAAACCGGGCGCCTTCACCGCGCAGGCGTTCAGGGTGCCACGGAGGTTGTTCACCACGAGGGTGGCCAGCGCTTCGCCCTCGATATCCTCGGCGATGATGAGAATCGCCTTGTTCTGCTGGGCGATCTTCTCGAGGACCGGCAGCAGATCCTTCATATTCGAGATCTTCTTGTCATGGATCAGGATATACGGGTTCTCGAACTGGGCGGTCATCGACTCGCGATTCGTCGCGAAGTACGGCGAGAGGTATCCGCGGTCGAACTGCATACCTTCGACGAAGTCGGTGAAGTCCTCGAGAGTCTTCGACTCCTCGACGGTAATAACCCCGTCCTTGCCGACTTTCTCCATCGCGTTGGCGATCTCCTCGCCGATCGCCTTATCGTTGTTCGCGCTGATCGCCGCCACCTGCGCGATCTCTTCGCGTTCCTTGATGTCCTTACGGACCTTGTGCATCTCCTCGACCGCCGTCTCGACCGCGCGGTCCATACCGCGCTTGATAGCCATCGGATCGATTCCGGCGGCGACACTCTTGAGGCCCTCCTTGATCATGGAGTAGCCGAGTACCGTCGCGGTGGTGGTCCCGTCACCTGCGACATCGTTCGTTTTCGTCGCAATCTCTTTGAGCAGCTGCGCGCCCATGTTCTCGAGCGAGTCCTCGAGCTCGATCTCCTTCGCGACGCTCACGCCGTCCTTGGTCACCGTCGGCGCGCCGAACTTCTTGTCGAGCAGAACGTTCCGACCCTTCGGTCCGAGCGTCACCTTCACCGCGTTCGAAAGCTTATCGACACCGCGAAGGAGAGCCCGGCGTGCCTCTTCATTGAAAGTAAGCTGTTTAGCCATAGATCACTCCTCTCTGATTTGCTGTTATTCTGTGATACACACTGGAATAGAGCGCGAACGTAAATTACATTCCGCCCGCGGAACGTAATTTACAACAACAGGCGTGAGAGAATCAACTGATTTTTTTCCGGAAGCGTTGCGAGGCGCCGACTAAACCCGAATCCGGCCGGCGTAGATTCGCTCTTCTCTGTTGTTCCTGGAGATGATGAGTGCCCCGTCGCCGCTTACCCCGGCGATCGTCCCGCGGATCATCTCTCTCCCACCCGTCTGCTCGATAATGACCGACTGCCCGAGACGCCACAGTCGTTCCGCACAATCGCGACCGGCATCCTCCGTGCCGAGCCGCCGGCAGATCGCGACGAGAAACAGCTCGAGCACACTTTCCGGGGTGATGGTCGCCGCGGAGGCGGTAGCACGGCCGGTCGCGGCGCCGGCCGTCTCGGACAGCCCACCGGCCCCCGCGCGGGCCGGCTCGGATGACCGGCCGGAGGTGCCACCGGCCGCCGCGCGGGCCAGTTCGGCGGCGACCGAGGTCGCCTCCGCGGCCGGCGCCGCGGTCACATTCAGCCCTACCCCGACCAGCGCATGCGGCGGTTCGAGGCGCGTGAGAATACCGGCGATCTTCGCGTCGGCGCACATGCAGTCGTTCGGCCATTTGATGCGTGGTTCGCCGATACCGAGCGACTCCAGCAGATCGCAGAGCGCGACTCCCACGCGTAGCGGCAACAGCGCGTCGACCCGGGCGTCATCGAGGATCATCGTCACGAGGAGCGCGCTTCCGGGTTCGTCGGTCCACGTTCGCCCGTGCGTACCGCGTCCGGCGCTCTGATGCGCGGTCATGATAACGGTGCCGCCGCCCGCCTCACCGCGCGAGATCAGCTCGGCGGCAACGTCCATCGTACTCCCGCACTCAGGCAGCGAGTAGAGCGTGTGAAAGCACTCGAGGTTAAGCCTCCGCCGAACAACGTTCACGCGGTGGGAGTATGGCGAACACGCTTGAATATGGAAAGGGTGATGTTCGAAACTTGGGTACGATGGATGATCGTACGTTTACCGGCATCCGCGCGGTGCTCTTCGATCTCGACGGGACGCTCTACCTCGGCGATGAAGCGATTCCCGG
>PUOG01000037.1 GCA_003552745.1 Spirochaetaceae bacterium | reverse complement strand
GGTCGTGGCCGTGATCGTCGTCGTGGTCGTGGCCGTGATCGTCGTCGTGGTCGTGGCCGTGATCGTCGTCGTGGCCGTGCCCGGCGAACTCGATCAGTTCGCGTTCCGGTAGTTTGCGTGCGACTTCGATCGCATGGTCACCGAGCGCCGCAAGCGTATCGGTGAACTGTATCTCGAGTTCCAGGCCGTTCCAGAAAACGAGATCTGCGTTCTGGAGCATCTGAACTTCTCTTGTCGACGGCACGTACGTATGTGGGTCGGTTCCGGGCCCGAGGAGCTCGGTAACATCGGCATCCGGAGCAATGTTTCGCACCATGTCGGCGAGATGTCCGGTCGTAGTCACGATTCTCAACGATCGGTCGGTCGGTTCTTCTGCTCGGCCTGCGCCGAACAGAGTGCCGGTAATCAGAAACGTAGCGCCGAGAACAAGCACTAAGGTTCGACTCGGTTTTCGCATAAAGTTACACTCCCTCTTTGTATGTGGTTTGCTGCCCAACGGAGCGTCAGGCATCGCGCCGTTCACGTACGCGATGGGTCAGGAGTAACACAATATATTACCAGAGTCAATACTTTGTAATACCTTATTTGGTGTGAGGGGCTTCCGTTCCGTTGCGTCGCCCTCCCGGCGCACGTATACTGCCGTAGCGAAAACGTAGCGGACACAATGTTCAGTAACAGCGAATTGCTTCGCTCTCTCGAAGCACGCATCTACGAGTTGGAGCAACTACTCGAGATCAGCAAGAGCTTGAACTCTATTCTCGAGTATAATGACCTCATCCGCGCGATTCTCGCCTCGGCTATGGAGTACATGAAGGCGGTAGCCGGCGGTGTTTTCGTGAAGGAGTCGATGTCACGAGACTCGTTCCGATTGCATCGTTCTGCCGAAGGGTGCAATCTGCCCGAGATGCGAGGATGCACCGTCGGTAGCGAGCACCCTTTGGTTCGACAGCTGGAACACCGACGCACCGCTATCTCGTTCGATGACCTCTGTAGCGAAGTGGATGTCGCTGAGAGCGATTTGGAACCATTCGTTACCCTGGGGCCGGCTATGCTGACTCCGCTCATCGGCCGTGAGGAGCTGAATGGGGTTCTGTTCGTAGGACCGCCGGTGACTGGCGAGGAGATAACCGGCGGGCAACGGGAGTTCCTGACTACTATAGGAATGTTGGCGGGTGTCGCGGTGCAGAACGCGCTTCTCTACGACGCGGCAAGTACCGATCGGCTGACGGGACTCAAACAGCGACACGTTCTCGTTGAAAGACTTGATCGGACAATCGCCGACTGCACGATGCGTGAAGAGCCTTTGTCGGTACTCATGGTCGATCTCGATCATTTTAAGGCGGTTAATGATCGGTTGGGCCACGAAGTCGGCGATCAGGCGCTCAGAAGCGTGGCCGATACGGTCGTAGGCTCGCTACGACAGACGGATATCGCCGCCCGCTACGGTGGTGAAGAGTTTGTAATACTCCTACCGACTGCGGGAGACGTCGAGGCCGCGCAGGTCGCCGAGCGGATACGTGCGTCGGTCGAGTCTGCCGAAATCGCCGGACTCAACGATCGCTTGACTGTGAGTGTCGGTATCGCGCATCGTGCGCACGACTCGGGAGAGTCAGGTCAGCAGACGGTTCGACGCGCGGATCGCGCTCTCTATCGCGCGAAGCGTCGAGGACGGAACTGCGTCGTCGTCGAGTAGTCTGCACGACTCCGACGCCATAACGAAAAAGGGGGTATCGCTTGAGCGGGAAACTCTTCCGCAATCCTTCTGGCCGTGCTGTCGGTGCGCTCTGTGTCGTACTCGCTGTCATCTCGATTGTCGTTCCGTATGCGCTGTATTCAGATGATGTGTCGTTCGGTGGCGCATTCACATTCTGGACGGTGCTCACGGTTGTCGTGGGTGTCGTAGTCTTCTCGGTGCTCTCGACCTGGAGGGTAGAGTGAGTCCGGCGCTTCTGCTCACTGCGCTGTTCGGATGGCTGGTGGTCTCGATCGGCCTCGGATATCTCGCTTCACGCAAGCTGCGCGAGGGACCGGTCGAGTTCTTTCTCGGCGGCCGGCGCATTGGTGGGTTCGTTGCGGGTATGACCTATGCCGCGACCACGTACAGCGCATTCATGCTTGTCGGGCTCGTTGGTCTCACGTACCGGGATGGGGTAGGCGCTCTCGGCTTCGAGCTCATCTACCTCATGTTCACGATGGTATTTCTGGTGGTCTTCGCGCCGCGATTCTGGGTGACCGCCGCCCGTCACGGGATCGTCTCCCCCTCCGAGCTGCTGGAGCTGCGCTATCGCAGTGTCTGGAGCGGGAGGTTGGCGACGATCATTTCGTTCGTAATGCTGGTACCGTATGCATCGGCACAGCTCATAGGGTCGGGGTTGCTGGTCGAACAACTCAGCGACGGTGCTCTTACTTTCGAGCTCGGTGTCATGATGACGGTTGCGGTCGCCATCGTCGGTGCGGTGTGGGCCGGTATGCACTCGGTATCGCTCACGGATGCGGTACAAGGCCTTGTGATGCTCGTGAGCGCCCTGATCGTACTCGCGGTAATCGTGTGGAGTATCTTCGGTGGGGTCGGTTCGTTCATAACGACGGTAGAGGGGAGCGGTGCGCGTCTTCTCGCTTTCGACTGGGATGCGAACTTCTTCATCGGGCTTACGCTCCCGTGGGCATTTTTCGCCATCACGAATCCACAGGTCAGCCAGCGAACCATGATAGCGCGGTCGCCCCGTTCCTTGAGACGGATGATCGTATATTTCTCGCTTTTCGGTTTTATCTACACTATCGTTTCCGTTCTGTTCGGGTTTGCGGCACGCGAGATGATTCCGGGACTGGACACCCCCGATAGCGCGATGCCGGTTCTTCTCACCATGGTTCCGGACACGCTCGGGCTGATCATGTTCGTCGGAATATTCGCCGCGGCGACGAGCACACTCGGGTCGATTTTCCTGACCCTCGGGAGCCTGTTCGCTCGCGAGTCGGTCTTGCCGGGTGGGAGACGTATATCCGAGCGTCGCCAGCGTATGCTCGGTCGGATGGCAATTGCCGTGCTGGCCGCCGCATGTATCTGGTTTGCAAATCTGCGACCGGGGCTGATTACCGTGCTTTCGAGCATGGCCAGCGGTGGATTACTGATGACCGCTCCTGCGCTCATCGGCTGCTTCTATAGCGAACGTGGGTCATCGGTTGCTGCTCTGGCAAGCATGGCGATGGCAGTACCGGTGGGAGTCGCCTATGCGCTTAGTTGGCACCCGTTCGGCATCTGGCCACCGGTATGGGGAATCGTGCTGTCTTCGTTGCTCTATCTGCTCTTTTCGATGAGGTTTCCCGATGGTGAGTACGGCCGGCGTTTCATCGGAGGCGTGCACGCCGATCTCGCGAGCCACGGATTTCGCCGGGAATAGCTCTCAGCGGCCGATCGCGAAATTGACTCGGTGCAGAGCGCAGCATTACCTTTGAGCTTCAGAAATAGGTAGACGGAACATATGATGAAGGAGTGAGCCTAAAATGGTAGGGTCGATTGAAAAGACGAAGGTTGATGTGGGTTTGAGCGCTTCGGCGAGCGATGAGATTGCGAAGCATCTCAACGGATATCTCGCGAATCTGCAAGTGCTCTATGTGAAGCTGCACAACTACCACTGGAATATTGAGGGAGAGCATTTCTATACGTTGCACGCGGTGCTCGAGGAACTGTACAACTCGGTCGCGGAAGAGATAGATGAAGTAGCCGAACGAGTGTTGAAGATCGGACACAGGCCGATAGGGCGAGTAGCGGATGCACTCGAAGCAAGCTCTATAACGGAAGCGGACAACACCGGTATAGCCGGTGCGGCGATCGCAAAGAATCTGGTTGCCGACTATCGCATCCTCATCGATCAGCTTCGCTCTTTGATCGAGGTGGCGGGCAAGCACGATGACGAAGGAAGTGCAGACGACGCGGTTGGCTATCTGAAAGACAAAGAGAAGCAGGTCTGGATGCTCACCGCATTCGGTGCCTGAACGTCGATTTCACGAAAGGTCCGCTTCAAAGGAGCGGGCCTTTTTTGATGCCGCCCGCACAGCGTGCATTACCGCCGCCGTGAAGCCGTCTTCGTCGAGTCTCTGGAGTCCTTCTATGGTGGTACCGGCGGGGCTCGCAATGTCGGTTTCCAACTGAGCGGCGTGGCGCCCATCGAGCAGCATCGCCGCTGCTCCATCGAGTACCGCCGCGGCAGCCATCGATGCCTGCTCATATGTCATTCCCTCCGCGACCCCCCCGAGCGCAAGCGCGTGTGCGAATCGAAATGCGAAGGCAAGTCCGGATCCGCCGATACCGGTGGCCGCCGGCATGAGGCGTTCAGGTATCGGTAGCGGCGTCCCGAGCTCGGCGGCGAGCAAATGAGCACGTTCGCGGGACTCGTCGTCTGTGGTTGTCGCGAAACACATTCCGACCAGGCTTCGACGTTTCGCGGTGGCGATATTCGGGATCATGCGACAGACACGGTCGGAGCCGGTGACGGCACGTATGCGATCGGTGCTGATACCGGCGAGTAGCGTCACTATCAACGCGTCCGGCGGTTGCGAGAATAGTGGTGATATGTCGTCGAGGTCCTGGGGAGTCACGGCAATAACGACGGTGTCGGCACTTCCGAAAAGCTTCTCAGGTGCATCGCTGCAGTCTATCCCCCCGCGTTCGCTTCCGCGATGACGGCTACCATCGGAACGGGAGATGAAGCGAAAAGCCTCGGTTTCGCTGCTGGGCCCGAGAGCGCTGACAATCGATTCGGCCATCTTCCCGAAACCGATGAAACCGAGCCGTCCAAATCGGGTGTTAGTCATATTCCTCGTCCTGCGGCTTCGAGCCCTGCAAACGCTCGTTGCCGCATGCACTCGAAAGCGATCACGGCGACGGCGTTGCTGAGGTTGAGACTTCGAGCCTTTCTCTTGATTGGAATGCGATAGACCGACTTCGAGTATCGCGAAAGAATCTCGTCGCTCAACCCTGCCGTTTCCTTCCCGAAGACCAGCGCGCACGGTCCGGTCATATCGACTTCGCTGTATATTCGCCGCCCTTTCGTCGACGCGAATAGACACGTTCGTCTGCGGAATAACGGTTTGAGCTCGTCGATACCGCTGTAGTGGTGGATGTCGACGAGATGCCAGTAGTCGAGTCCGGCCCTCCGCACCGCGGCCTCGTCGGTGTCGAAGCCAAGCGGATGCACGAGGTGAAGCGACGCTCCGATCGCCGCACACGTACGTGCGGTCGAGCCGGTGTTTCCAGGGATTTCCGGTTCCACAAGTACGATGTCGAGGGGAGGATCGGCGTTGCCGGACTTCCGTTGGACATAATCGACCGGCGAGTCGTCTGTGTGGCTCATCGCCGGCTATGCGTCGAGCGCAGCGAGAGCGCTCTCGTAGTCCGGCTCATGAGAGATCTCGACACCGCTCAGGTCGTGCTTCGTCAGCCGAAAATCGGGCGCCTTTGTGCCCACAGCCGGTAGTTGGCCGTTGGTATGAACCGTGTTCCCCTTGAGTGCTATCTCTGCCATATCGGTCGGATTATACGAAACCGAGGGAGTAAACGGCTACCCGTCCGGTGCGGCGTTCGGGCCTGCGTCACTCGGTGCAGCCATGTTAAGTGCAGCGGGAGAGCTGGGTGTGGGCGGCTCACCGATTGCGCGATGTCGCGAAATTCTCCTGCGATTCACGAATATTGAGAACCGCGGGAATCGAGCGGATGCTCTTCATGATTCGTTTCGTATCTTCGCTGCGTTCCATTTCGAGGGTGAAGTGAGCTCGCACTCTTCCGTTGACCATCTCGTCGACTCGCCCTTCGATAAGGTGACCACGGAACTTGCGTACCGCGCCTTCGATTTCGCTGAAGAGGTCACGAGCGCTTTCGGCGGTAATCTCGTATCTGCGCGTGACATGGGGACTTACTGTCTCCCACTCCACCTCGATCATCCGGTGTTCGAAGTCGGGAATGTGTTTGAGGTTACGACACTGCCTGCGATGCACGATGATCCCGCGACCCCTCGAAATGTAACCGACGATATCGTCACCGGTCTCAGGTCTGCAGCAGTTCGCAAACCGGATCATCATATTGCGCTCGTCCCCGATACGAACACCGATCTTCTCATGATCGACCACGGAGTCGGGAGGTCCATCATCCTCTCCCTGAGGTGCGGCAGGCTGTTCCGGGACAACAGTCTGTTGATTCGGTGTCGATTTTGAGCGGGCGACGACACTCTGGTCGATGAACAGACTCTCGTCATGGTTGTTCAACCAATGCCGGATCTTCTGGCGCGCACGTGTCGTCTTCACGAATCGAAGCCAGTTGAGATGTGGACGAGCATTGCGATTCGTCATGATCTCAACGACCTGCGTATTACCAAGCGGTTCCTTGAGGGGGATAATGTGCCCGTCCGCCTTCGCCCCGATGCAATGGTGACCGACTTCGGTATGGATGTGATATGCGAAATCGATGGCGGTCGATCCGCGCGGCAGATGCACTACATCTCCTTTCGGGGTGAAAACGTAGATCGAATCCTTCAGGATTTCGCGTTTGATCTCCTCGAGGAACTCATTCGAAGCGATGCGAACGTTACCGAGATTACGCACTCGATCGATAATCGCCAGCTCGCGGTGGGCCGAGCGTGTTTCGATCTCCTGCTTGTATAACCAGTGTGCCGCGACACCGTACTCGGCGATCCGGTGCATCTCGACGGTGCGAATCTGTATCTCCGTCAGTTTACCACCGCTGCCCATAACCGTTGTATGCAGGCTCTGATAACGGTTGCTCTTCGGCATGGCGATGTAGTCCTTGAAACGCCCTTCGATCGGCATCCAGAGACGATGCACGACACCGAGCATAGTGTAGCACTGGGTCTCGGTCTCCACGAGAATACGGATTCCCAGCAGATCGTACACCTCTTCCATCGCCTTATTGCGGCGTCGCATCTTCTCGTAAATCGAGTAGAAGTGCTTCGCGCGTGTCTCTACGAGCACCGGAATCTGCTCGCGTTCAGCCGCATCCTTAATGTATTGCTTCACCGACTCGAGGTATTCCGAGCGTTCGCTCTTCTTCTGCGCGACAAACTCCTTGATCTGTTGGTACGTGTTTTCGTCGAGGCACTTGAGACTCAGGTCTTCGAGTTCGTCTTTCAGCCACGAAATACCGAGGCGTCCGGCGAGCGGCGCGTAGATATCGAGGCACTCGTGGGCAATTGCCACCTTGCGCGGACCATCCTTGTACTCGAGGGTTCGCATATTGTGCAGCTTATCGGCGAGTTTGATCAGAATAACGCGAATGTCCTTCGCCATGGCGAAGAGCATTTTGCGGATGGTCTCGGCCGCCTGCGTGTTCCGGTTCTTCGCCTTGACCGTAGCGATCTTCGTCACACCGTTTACCAGCATCTCGACGGTCTTGCCGAAGCGAGCCCGGAGTTCCTGGCGCGACATACCGGTGTCTTCCAGGACGTCGTGCAGCAGGGCGGCAACGAGGGTGTCGGCGTCCATGTTCAGTGAAATGAGTATTTCCGCAACAGCGATAGGATGGGTTACGAACGGGTCTCCGCTTTGACGGTACTGGCCCGCGTGGAGTTGTTCGCTGAGCTGCGCCGCTTCGAGTATGCGCGAGCGCTGCTCCTGCGGATATGAGGCGATTTGCTGTTCGAGTCGCTCCAGATATTCAGCCATACTTCCTCAAATGACGCGCACATATCGCCGTTCACGCGACTCCTCCGATGACCCGCCGCATTCCGGAGAGGTCTCGTTCGATGAATGTCTCCGTAAAACCGGCGGTCCGCAGCAGCAGTTCGATCTGTTGCGACTGAGCATCTGCCGCTTCAATTAGAATATATCCGTTCTTGGACATAGTTGCCAACGATGTTCGGATCAATCGGCGGACAATGTCGAGGCCGTCGCTACCACCGTCGAGAGCGAGGGCGGGCTCGGTTGCCGGCACCCGTTCCGCGGCTGCCGGTCCCACTTCCTCTGAGTGTGAAGAAGCGCGGATCTCTCCCCGAAGCACCTGCATGTCCCAGGTTGTAAGGTACGGAGGGTTACACGTGATCATATCGAAAGGTGGACCGTACCGGTCGCGCAGCTCCGGGGGCCAGAGCGCCTCGTTCGTTTTGAATCTGTCGAGGAGATCGCTCTCGACGATCGGAATCGTGTGGTCGAGAATTCTACCGGCATTTTCGAGGGCGATTTCCAGCGAGTCGGCACTTACGTCGGAAAGCGAGACGAAGGCGTCGGGCCGTTCGTGAGCGAGCGCAATGCCGATACAGCCGCTTCCGGTGCAGCTATCGTGAACTCGCGGCGCCGAACGTTTCGACAGTAGCCGAAGCGCCACATCTACGAGCAGCTCCGAATCGGGGCGCGGCACCAGCACACGCCGATCTACTGTAAAGGATAGTCCGTAGAACTCCTGTCGGCCGAGAATATAGGCGATCGGTTCGCCACGCAGTCGGCGCTCGAGGAGTGACTCGAAACGTCGAACCGCCGTGTCCGTCATCGTGTCATGAGCTCTCGCGTAGAGCTCTTCACGCGTCACTCCCATTGTCGAGGAGAGCAGGAGCAGTGCGTCGAGATACGGAGTGTCGCTGCCGGCTTTCTCGATTTTCCGTCTCGCGGCGCGGAGAACCGATTTGGCGGAGACTCTCTCAGCTCGGTTCACCGGCACCGACCGTCTCTTCCTGCGCGCGGAGTTTGAGCGTTTCGATGATCTCGTCGAGGTCGCCGGCAATGATCTGATCGAGCTTGTAGATCGAAAGGCCGATTCGGTGATCTGTGAACCGGTTCTGCGGGAAATTGTACGTTCTGATCCGCTCGCTCCGGTCTCCGCTTCCGATCTGGGTCTTGCGCGCATTCGCCCGCTCGGCGTTCTTGCGCGCTTCCTCCATCTCGTACAGTCGGGCCTTCAACACACGCATCGCTTTCGCCTTGTTCTTGTGCTGGCTCTTTTCGTCCTGACACGTTACGACCGTCCCCGTGGGAACATGGGTAATGCGTACCGCCGAGTCTGTCGTGTTGACGCTCTGTCCGCCGGGGCCGCTCGAGCGGAAAACGTCGATGCGAAGTTCCTCATTGTTGATGTGAATGTCGGTGTCTTCGACTTCGGGTAACACTGCAACAGTCACCGCCGATGTATGTATCCGTCCGCCGCTTTCTGTAGTCGGAACGCGCTGCACCCGATGCCCGCCGCTCTCGTACTTCAAATCGCCGAAGACATCTTTCCCGGCGATAGAGAAGATAACCTCCTTGAATCCGCCGACCTCGGTTTCACTGGCGCTGAGCAACTCGATCTTCCAACCGCGGTGTTCGGCGTAGCGACTGTACATGCGGAACAGATCCGTGGCGAAAAGCGAGGCTTCGTCGCCACCGGTTCCCGCGCGAATCTCCATGATCGTGTTGTTCGAGTCCATCGGGTCGCGCGGGACGAGCAGGAGCTTCAGCTGGTGCTCGATCTGCGTGAGCTGTTCGCCGAGCTGGTCACACTCCGCCTCGGCCATCTCGCGCAGCTCCGGATCCTCTTCCTCGTCCGCGAGGGTCCGCGATTCTTCTAACTGGTCGGCGATTCGCTGGTAGCGACTGTATGCTTCGACGATCTCCGAGAGGTACGCATGCTCCTGCATGAGCGAGCGGTAGCGCTTCTGATCCTTTAAAACGTCCGGATCGGCGATCAGTGTCTCGACCTCTTCGTACCGATGTTTCAGGCGTTCGAGCTTATCCAGCATGGTGTCTCAACTCGTGATCCTTCGAGTTCCACGCAGGAAGCCGAACATGCTGCCGGTCAGTCCTCCCACGATATGCGCGAACTGCGAGATCTCGTTGTCCTGGAATGCCGCTACGAACTCACGGGTCAGGTACAGTAGTACAACGAGAATGAACGTGAGCGGGATCTCGCCCTGACGGATATTCGTGAAACTCACCAGAAGTATCATCATGAAGACGATCCCGCTTGCACCGAGTAATCCGGTTGACATAACGAGAACGTTCAGAATGCCCGTAATTCCGGCGGTGATGAGAATCATGATGAGCAGAGGAGCGGTTCCGTACTTCTCTTCCAGAATCGGACCGAGGAGCAGGATAAACGCCATGTTGGACATAAGATGATTCCAGCCGGCATGACCGAGCGAATGGGTGAACAAGCGCAGGAAGTCGATCACACGGTTGAATGCCATCTGCGGCGGTACGCTGAAGATATTGGCGGTGAGCGCGGATCCGGCCAGACCATCGATAAGCAGGATCAGCGCTGCTGCGAGAGAAAACGTGAGGGTAACGGGAGCATTGTAGCGAATACGCATGAGGAAAACTTAGAAGGCCGGCGGACAAAAATCAAGCTTGAGCTTCGGGCTGCTACTCAGTATACGCCCAGTTCCTGTCGGAGCGAATCGGCATTCTGCTCGGCAGACTCCCACTGCTCGATCATGGACTCGTGTTCACGGCGCATCGAGTCGACTTTTTGTTTCAGTTCTCGAGCCCGATCGCCATCCGAGTAATTCTCCGGAATGGCAAGCGCCTGCTCGAGCTCGACGATCCGCGACTCGATCTCCGCCGCACGCGCGAGCAAACGTTCGCTCTCACG
>PUOG01000170.1 GCA_003552745.1 Spirochaetaceae bacterium | reverse complement strand
CCGAGTACAGCAGTACACCGTCCTCAGTACCGAAGGCGAAGTAGGAGTCGTTGGATTGAATTGAATGCAACTCACCGGCGAAATCGATTGTGTACATCAGCTCCAGCGTGTCGGTGTACCGAAACTCAAGTCGTTTCCGTTCACCGCTCGACACGAGCACGTAAACGATATTCTCTTCTTCGGTGAACCCGAGCGCATCGATGCTCCCGCCAACTTCGACACGTGCTCGCCTGTCGAGATCGGGTCTGTAAGAGCTGAGACGCCCTCGGCTGCCGACAACCGGACCATCGCGCCCTGCCAGTAACTCTATCGGAGAGCGGAGATCCTCATCGAGCACCTCGACTGCCTCGATTGCGGGTTCTTCGGACTCGATATCGATGTGGGCGATAGAAGTCGGTTCGACTCCGCCGACAGCGTAGAGTGTTTGACCGCGCGACTCGACTCCGAGCGCAACCACAGTAGGATGTTCCGAACCGGGCATCTCGAAACTCCAGAGCCTCTCTCGATCGAGATACGCGCTCACGATACCGATCGCATCTCCGACGATCACCCGATCATCGGCCGCGACGGCGGCGGTAATCGGTGCGGGCGCCGAAATCCAGCGGGGAGCGACATTCACACCATCGGGGACGACCGCGAACTGCCGTCCATCGTCTCGCAACAGCACGATTCCTGAATCGAAGAGTACCACACGACCGGCGTCGGGATATTCGACTCTATCGCCGGAGTCGTGGAGAACGTTCAGCAAACCGGTCTCATGGTCGTCGCCGGCCACGCTCGTCTTGCCGATCTCGAAGTAGGAGTCGACACGGAGAACGAAGATATCGTCACTGGTTATAACACCAACGTAATCACCTTGACGCGCCGCGACTGCTGATAGCGATAACGGAACCCGCCCGTGTCTATGCTCACCGCGAAACGGCTCGTCTGACACGCCCTCTGAGTCGACAATCTGCCCAGGTTCTTCGGCACCGAGTCCGACGGGATTCGAGAGATCCACTGCTCTTACCGCGAAGATGCCGTATTCGGGGACAAGTCTACGCGGGATAATCGCCAGCAGGATGAACGACAGTACCGAGAAGAGTATCGTGAACAGCGCGAGACGTTTTCCGATGCCCATTTGTAACGCTTTCGCGATTAGGATGATCTCGTCTGCGTCGACGGAGCGTTTGACTTACTCTTCGAAGAGGATTCCCGCCGGTCGTCCGCTTCCATCTTCTGCTTCCAGACCTCGATACGTTTCTTCACCGTTTCCGCCTGGTCGCTTTCACCTACGAGCAGTTGGATACGACGGAGCGCTCGCAGGTACTCAATCGCGAGTTTGAAATCGTCGAGTCGGAGCGTCGAAAGCTCATATCGCTCGCGATATCGATCGGCGGCACGCTGGAGCAACTGCTTCGCCAGCTTCAGATGACCGTAGCGCTCTTCATAGTAATTGGCTCGCGGGTCGAGTCCGGCGACGAGAGTCTTCAGATTGAGCATATTCTTCGTCACCGTGGCGAACCGTCCTTCCAGCTCGACAAAGCTCCATTTCCACTTCGAGTTCTCGCCGAAACTCTCCTCCACACTATCGATAGTGAATCCCAGCTTTCTGATCAGAGCGTACCGTTTGTCGATCCCATACCCCTCAATCTCCTCCAACCGCTCCTCATACTCACTAAACGGTGCATCAATGAGATCGCTGGTAACCTCTTCGAGGTAGATAATGCTCTGATAACAGCTCTTTCGCGAATCGTTGAGAAACGCCTCGTTCTTCACTCCAAGAAGAGCGAGGGAGATACGGTTCAGCAGCAAGTATCGCGAAGCGAGGTTCAGTCGCTCTTCGGCGAGATTCAACCGCTTGTACGAGGCTCCGTCGACCTGCTTATTCACCGCTTGGAGCAGATTTCGCTCCCAGGCGATCATCTGTTCGACTTCCGCCTTGTACTTCTTAACACGCTCGAAGTATTGCTGTTTCGCCTCAGCCGAGATCTTCCCCATTACCTTCTTCCGATTTACGCAGCATTTCCTCGGCATGTCGGCGCGACACGCTGACAGCGGCATCCCCCGAAAGCATACGGGCGATCTCCTCCACACGATCATTGTCGCGCACTGGAGAAACCTCGGTACTCGTGCGGTCGCCACGGACACTCTTTTCCACGCGTATGTGATTATCGGCACGAACAGCAATCGTTGCAAGGTGGGTAATGCAGAGTATCTGCTTGTATCGGCTGAGCGAATAGAGGTATTCGCCGACCTGTACCGCCACCTCTCCTCCGATTCCGGCGTCGATTTCGTCGAATACCAACGTCGGGACATGATCGCTTTCGGCAAACGCGCTCTTCAACGCAAGCATGACCCGAGAAATCTCACCCCCGGAGGCGATCGATTTCAGCTGCTTCAGCGGCTCTCCGGGATTCGCAGCTAATCGAAATCGTACCTGATCGATACCATGCGCTCCGCAGGCGGGCTGTCCGTCACTGTTGGATCGTCGATCGACCGACACCGAAAACCGCGTCTTCGGCATACCGAGTTTCCGAACGCTTTCGATGATCGTCTTCTCCAGTTGCCCGGCTGCCTCTCTTCGTTTATCGGAGATAGCGCGTGCTTCGGCGAGAACCGCGGCTTGTCCCTGCTCGATCTGCGCAGCGAGCGTCTCCTTATCGTGCTCGTAGTTCTCGAGATCGGTGAGTTCCTGCTCGGCCTCATCGCAATAGCGCAGCACTTCATTGACTGTGTTTCCGTACTTCTTCTCCAGTTTGCGAATGAGGGCGAGGCGCTCCTCGACCTCTTCAAGCCGCTCCGGAGAGAAACTCATCGTCTGCCGATAGTCGCCGATTGTCTCTGATATATCTTCCAACTCATAGAAAGCGTCTGCCAGGCGAGTCGAGAGCCCTGAAAGCTCCTGGTCGATCGTGACCACCTGGTCAATGAGCGTTCTTGCGTGACGGAGCCCGGTAAGGGCGCCGTGTTGATTCTCACTCAGCGATGCGTAAAGCTCTTCGATAAGTCCGTAGAGCTTCTCGTGTTGCGAGAGAATCGTGCGCTCCTTCTCCAGCTCCTCCTCTTCTCCCGGGTTCAGGTTGGCCGCGCGAATCTCATCTACCGAAAACCGTAGGATATCGGCCTGTCGCAGCCGTTCCCGTTCGCTGGTGAGCAGTTTCTCGTACCGCCTGCGCAGCGCGGCGATCTCGGAGAAACGCTTTGTGAACTCAGCGACTTCGTCCTCTATTCCGGCGAACTGGTCGAGAAATCGTCTGTGATTCTCTTCGACCATAAGAGACTGATGTGCGTGTTGACCGTGAATATCGAAGAGCATCGTGCCGAACTCTTCCAGTTCCGAACGAGTAACCGGTGAGCTCTGGAGATAGATAGGACTCCGGCCCTGAGTCTTCACGGTGCGGCGAACGACGACGCTTCCGTCCTCATCCGGAATACCACGAGCTTCCAGCCATTCACGTGCAGGTCGATTGGAGGAGATGTCGAAAACCCCGCTCACTACCGCTTCCTCAGTGCCGGTTCGGATAGAGCTGGTATCCGCCTTTACACCCCGCAATAGTCCCAGCGCACCGACGAGGATCGACTTGCCGGCTCCGGTCTCCCCGCTGAGAACATTCATTCCGCGAGAAAAGCGAATGGTAAGCCGATCGATCAGTGCGTAGTTCTGAATCGTTAGCTCTTCAAGCACCGCCCGACCTTCCCGGGGAAACATCTCGATTCTCTGAATCAACCGAAGCGACCGCTTCAGCGTCTTCCGATTCTCCGTTCTCCTCACCGCCGGCCCAACCGAGCTTGCGCCGTAGCACCTCGTAGAACGATCGCTCGCCGGACCGCACGATCGCCGCGCTGAAGTCGCTGCGACGTACGGTCACAAGGTCATCCGGACGGATGTGGAACAGGATCTGTCCGTCAACAGTGAGAACGAGATCTTCCCGCTCATATTCGTTCACAAGTACCCTCAATTCCTCATTACCGGGGAAAACGAGCGGACGATTGTTCAAAGTGAACGGACAAATAGGATTCATCAGCATTGCGTCGAGTTCGGGGTGCAGAATCGGCCCTCCGGCCGCCACCGAATAGCCGGTAGAACCGGTTGGAGTGGAGATTATGAGTCCGTCGGCCCGATAGCGAGCCACGATATCGGTGCTGTTCTGCACGGTCAGATGTATGATTCTGACCGCCTTCGAGGTACCTCCGGAGGAGATCACCATGTCGTTCAACGCGGTGAACTCGCCTGTTTTCCGCCCCGAACGCTCGACCGTCACCGACAAAAGCATCCGATTGCTGATCGACAACTCGCCATGACACCACGACTGGAGAGCCGCTTTCCACTGCTCGGGAGACACCTCGGTGATGAATCCGAGTCGTCCCAGGTTGATAGGAAGGATCGGAACACCGGCGGGCGCAAGTAGACGGGCGCAGAAGAGCACCGTCCCGTCGCCTCCGAGGCAAATCGCCAGGTCGAACTCTTCCACCGGAAGATTCGATGCTTGCCCCTGGAAGGCGAAGACAACAACGGTTACACCGGAATCCTCCAGGAACGAGCGTATCTGCTCGCAGAGCGGTCCGGCGACCTTCTTATCGAGATTCGCGACGAGGAGAACCCGCCGCAGCGAATGCATGCTGATCGGAGCGCCGACGACATCGGTAGCCATTGTACGATGGACCACTATAGCTCCCGCGTATCTCGATGTAAACGGGTCAATACAAACGCAATCCGGACTCTTCGGCAGACTCCTGGTATTCGGCATAACGGATTACTTCCGGGCGATACTCGAAATGAATGGGATCGAAACCGATCCACTTCCCACCCCAGACGAAACCGTGCCGTTCGAAAGCGTCCACAACCGGCTGTGGAACGGTGAATCGCCGGTGCAACGGTAGCGACCACCACTCCACAATTCCCGACTGCTGCGCCCATCTCCAGTACCCGAAACCGCCGAGCCAGTTTCTCGGCAGGAGATCAACCGCGGTACCATACGAGTGAAAGCTTCGTGAAGCCGAGCCGAATATATCGCGCCAATAGAAGCCGCTAATCTGTCGGATGTTCCGAATGAACGCCGAGACGCTCGCGTCGCCGTCGGAGGAAGCATGGATATCGGCCTCGACTCTACGAAGCGGCTCTATAAGCATGGGATGCACGCGAACTGAGAAACCGAGAAACGTTGTTCGCCGCATCGCCCGGTCTGCTTCCTGTAACGATGATACGCCGTACAACGCCTCGTAAAACGCCTGATGTCGTCCTCGTTCGATCCAGATTTCATCGCCGGGACCATCTCCGGCGTAGCGCATGCGCATCATCTCGACAAACTCTTCATCGAAGTCGGGTGCCTCGTGCTCCCCGAGTCGATAGTCGTAGAATCGAATGGGCGAGTACTCCTCGATGCGATCGCGCTTCGCCTCGGGAAGCAATCGACCATCGGACCACGCGAACCATCGCTCGCCGACTCGAAGCGACCACTCTCCGTCTCGAATCGCTCTCTCCGTGATCCGATCGGGATATGCTTCGTAGAGCCATTCGGTGGCAAGCGCCCCGACTTCCGGTGAATCGACCTCCGCCGGATCCATAGGGCGTTCATGATCGAATCCGGAGATCGCGTACGCCGGAACGGTCTCGCTCGGATAGCCGACCCCGTGAGCAGCCGTGCGAAGCATCGCGATCGCAGCGATAAAGGTGAGAAAGGCGGCGACAGTCAGGTTAGCTCGCTCAGGCATTCTCGACTCCCGAATTCGATGTCGGCAGTTCCAACTACAAGATTGAACGGCTCACGACCGGCCTATTACGGAAGCGTCGACAGCACACGTGAGATTCGCTCGACATCGCCCTTCGTTAGAGTAGGATACAGCGGAAAGAGCACACATCTCAGCAATAGTGCAGAAGCGTTGGGAAAAGCCTCGGCAGTGCAGGCGTTCCATGAATCGGCGATTGCCATTATGCACTCCGCGAACGCCCATACGACTTCTACATCCTTCTTTCGCGCATAACCGATAACATCCTTGGCCGCCCCGTCGAGCAGTACCGGAAATGCGAAAGGAACGCTCGTTTCCGCACCGGCGAGACTGCGATGCCGTCCTCTCATCGCCGAACGACGGAAGAGGTCGGCCACTTCACGCCTGCGAGCAATATAGCTTTCGAGCGAGCGGATCTGCGCAAGGCCGAGTGCCGCGTTCATGTCCGGCAGCAGCGCGGTCGGTCTCAAAGACTCGACAGCCTTCTTGAGCGCAGTTCGTTCGGCCCGTCCTCGCGCAACGACCGCCGCTCCTCCGCCGGTTGTGAAGACCGCCTCCGGTTCGAGGCTCAGGATGGTATAACGGCCGAGTGTACCGATGGTCGGCGATCCCTCTCCCGCCCCTAATCCGTGCGAGGCATCCTCGATGATCGGAATCTCGAATTGAGTAAATCGATCGAGTGAGTCGGTTGCTCCGAGCGGACAGTCGAGCAGTATCGCGTTCGGAGAGGCCTCCGCGACTATCCGCTCGGCCATATCGACGTCCAGCATACCGGTCGATTGGTCGACGTCACAGAACACCGGCTCGATTCCCCGTGCGACAACCACGTCCGCATACACCGCCGGCGCAAGTGGAGAAATGAGCAGCTTGTCTCCGGATCCGAGAGCGAGTGAATCGAATGCTAATGTGATGGCACGCTCGTACTCACGAACCGCAGTTGCCGACGCTCCTTCGAGTCGACGGGCGAGTTCGCTGGTGAACTCATCGAGGCGCACACCCGGGCCGAGCTGATCGCTGACCATACAGGTGAGCACCGAATTCATGTCTTTCCGACGGATGGAAGGCCTGGTAACTGATATTGCCATTCGCAACTACACGTTCAGGCGACCGATGGCTTCGAGCTCGCGCACGTCAAAAAGCCGCCGGGTGTTGAGAATGATAAGGTAGTGATCGTCACGATGGACAACACCTTCGATATATTCCGCGCCAATTCCCGATATCATCTCCGGCGGTCTCTGAATCGTGCTCCGATCTACGGTCACGACACGTTCCACCTTGTCGATCATGACCGCGAGCAACATGTCGTCGAGCCGGATAATGACGAAACCGCTCAGCAGCTCATCACCTTCTTCCAATTGTGCCTTCTGGATATGGAATCGTCGGTGCAGATTGATCACCGGTATTATGTCGCCCCGCAAATTGAAAATGCCTTCGACGTATACCGGAGCGTTCGGCACCGGCCGTACATCCTCCACCTTAACGATGCCCTCGACTTCCATTATATCTATGCCGTACTGCTCGGCGCCGAGCTGGAACGTGACGAGCTGCAGCTGATCGGCCATGTATCCTCCGTACACCGGCATACTAAATGCCCGGCCATCCCCGTGCAAGCCTCATCGGAAACCAAACCGACGCCCGTTCTCCACCGCCTACATAGACCGCCAGAGCTTGAAGCGGCGTCTCTCGATTCCCGATCGCGACAGTCGTATTCCCGACGGCGTCGAGTTTGTCGGTTACCTTCCGGACCTCCGGCGGGAAACTCGGCAAGTCCGCCGGCATTGTCCGCTATCGGTCCGTAAGCATCGACCGCGAGCTGAATGCCGAGAGCATTCCAACGCCGACACCAGTACTGATGGTGGTCGCCGGTCCGGTCCGGCAGCTTCGCACGATCCGTCTCGTCGGCCGGGTGTCCGTGCCGACGGCGACCCGCATACCTGTATATCCGGCGACTCCGGAAGCGGCGGCACCGAAGAGAAAGGCGACGCTCTGCAGCTGAAGCGTTCCGGGATTTCCGATCCACAGGAACGCGGCGACGATGAGCACGAATGGCAAGAGACCGCTGAATTCCCGGTGCATGAACGCCATCGCACCGTCTGAGATATAGCCGCCGATTCTCTTCAGCTCGGGTGAGTCAACCGGTTGTTTCGAGATCCATCGCGTCTTGATGCGGGCATATATGGGTGACAGGAGAGAACCGAGCAGCAGTAGAAGAACGGAGTTATGTAATCCCATGGTACTCAGAAGCTCCGTGGAGTGCGTGTTCAGGGCCGGTCAGTTCGACGGTACATGCCAGGATCGCCCGACGCCATCGAGGTTGTGACGATAACCGTCCAGGTAGGACACATCTGGGTACGGACACGCATGGACACCACCCGCCTCTCGGCGGGTGGTATCGTGAGATATTCGGCTCGTTCAGACGAATGTGTCGACGATGCCGAAAACCATAACGACCGCGATGGCGATCGGAATGACGTACTTCAGCACGACGGCATACCAGCCGCCGATCTTCAGTCCGCGCTCACCCTTGTTCGCCTCGTCCATAGTGGACCTGGTCGACCAGATCCAGCCTGCGAAGATCGCCGTCAGAAGACCTCCGAGGGGCAGGAAGATGCTGTTCGCTATCCAGTCAAAGAGATCGAAAAGATTCCCGATGTTCGGCACCTCGAAACCGCTCCATGCGCCGAACGACAAGCTCGACGGAATTCCGACAATGGCAATGATAACGCCGAGCGTAGCGGCTGCCTTCGCTCTCGTCCATCCCTTCTGGTCGATAAGCCAGGCGGTCACGACCTCCAGCAGCGATATCGCGGAGGTGAGCGCCGCGACGGCGAGCAGCAGGAAGAACAGCGTTCCGAAGAGACCGCCGAGCGGCATTTCGGCGAAAACGCCCGGGAGGGTAATGAACGCCAAACCAGCCCCTGCACCGGGATCGCCATCGAACGCGAACACCGCCGGAAAGATCACGAGTCCGGCGAGTATCGCGATCCCGGTATCCATTCCGACAACCGAGGCCGCGGCACCGGGAACATTGTCGCGATCGCTGAGATAGCTTCCGTAGGTGATGAACACACCCATACCGAGGCTCAACGTGAAAAACGCCTGTGCGATCGCATCAAGGAAGGTTCGGCCGGTAACGGTGGCATCCTCGGCGCCGAGGAAGAGGAAGCCTATGCCTTCACCCGCACCCTCGAGCGTAACAGCACGTACGATGAGCAGCACGATGAGAAGGCCCATGACCGGCCAGAGAATCTGCACCCAGCGCTGTATACCCTTCACGACGCCGGCGGCGATGATTCCGATCGTGAGCGCCATGAATACGAGATGCCAGATCAGCGGCGCCCACGTCTGCCCGACGTGATCGCCAAAGAGCTGTTCGTGATCTACTCCCTCGAACGCCCCGGCCGCCGCACGGAAGATATACGACAACGTCCATCCCCCTACGACCGAGTAGTATGAAAGAATAACGAAGCCGGTAATGACACCGAGCGCTCCGGCGAGCCACCACATGCTATTGGGGGCGAGCGCTTTAAACGCACCGACCGGATTCCGTTTGCTGCTTCGTCCGATCGCCGTTTCGGTAACCATCAGCGGATATCCGATCAAGACGACGATGATCAGATAGATGAGGATGAAGAGGGCACCCCCATTCTCGCCCACTATGTACGGGAAACGCCAGATGTTTCCCAACCCGACCGCGGAGCCGGCCGCCGCCAATATGAACCCGAGGCGGCTCGCCCAACTCTCCCTTCGAGAACCATCAGCCATGAGTCATACCTCCCAACGAGTATTTGGTCGAATGTCGGGTCGTGCGAAACGGATGCTGAGTTGTCCCCACGACTCTCATCCGACCGACCGATTTTCAGACGGAGTGTACTAGAGCGGTCACGCCCGGGCAAGCACCACCGGAAAAAAAAGAGCTCGTGCCGGGACCAGCGCTTCAC
The DNA here is from genome assembly GCA_003552745.1 of Spirochaetaceae bacterium. GTDB lineage: Bacteria > Spirochaetota > Spirochaetia > DSM-27196 > SKKC01 > SLAN01. Next base: position 986 of record PUOG01000170.1, on the reverse strand, counting down.
CCTATCAATAGCCCCGCGAGAACGGTTACGGCGATTGGTACAGTGAGATTATCGAGATCGTACGGCGTGAGCATCTCGAGCACGGTCGCTGCTGCGGCAATGAGAAAGATGAACACTACCGTCAGACCTGAGTCGCGAAAGCCGGCGTGCACCGCGACCGTCGCGAAGAGTACGAGAGAGCTCACCACGAACATGGCCGCGGATCCGGCGACGGTCTTTCGAGTCCGCCGACTGAGGCGCCGGCCGCCGAATCGCCGTCCGACGAGCGCCGCTACACCGTCGCCGTATCCCATTACGAAGACCCCTGCCGTACCCGCGGCAAGCGGGAAAAGGCCGCCGAACGTCGATACGACGATTGCGATCAGAGAGATCGGAAAAACGATGGTACCGATCCCTCCGCCTCGCACGGACTCGGCTACTTTCGCATAAAGCGCACGTCGATAATCGATGTAGTTCAGAACCACGAAGACAATCGGACCGACGAGAGCGGGAGGCACGCTGTCGTGAAAATGGAGCGCGATAAGCCACCAGTGAGCTACCGAAATGTGCACCAGCTTTCGTATCGTGAAACTGTCCAGTCGGGTATAACGCGAGATAAGCGCGGCGAGCAGAAGCACGACGCCGAGGAAGCCGAATCCTGCAGCGATACCGACGATGTCGCGTAAGGTGAACATGGCGTCGATCATAGCACCTCTGTCGATGCTGCGCCCGAACTGTTTCGGGACTTCCTGATTCGTTTAAAAAAAAGCCTCCTCCAGGCGGCTGTCGCCGCCTTCCGGTTCTCGCGCATGAGTACATGCGCTGAGGTTCCCAGGCTTTTTTATAAATAAAAAAAAGCCTGGCAACGACCTACTCTCCCACCTCAAGGGCAGTACCATCGGCGCTGGAGGGCTTAACTTCCGTGTTCGGAATGGGAACGGGTGGGACCCCTCCGCTGTGGTCACCAGGCATATGCAAGCGCGCCGCGGCCAGTGGCGCACGAGATG
>PUOG01000033.1 GCA_003552745.1 Spirochaetaceae bacterium | reverse complement strand
AAGAGACCGGTATCGAGGTAGTCACTGAGGTTAACCTCGAATCGGAGACCCGATTCGGTCACGGTAATGCAGTACGATCTGTCGCTCTGCTTGCTATGCTGTTCTCCGTGAGCGCGCCTGGGACGAAACTTCGTAAAAACCCGGTCGAAGCGGATTCCGAGCGTTGCGGCGGCTGTTTCGGCAGCCTCCGAACGCCACTGCCGGCCGTAAACGGTGCTTCCGGCGTCCGGTCGTTCTATTTCACAGACGTGGAGATGATTACCGTAGATGTCGATCTGGAGCGGCAGGTCACCGGCTTCGCAATCGAAGACGCGATAACACTCGATGTGGTGACGATTCGCCCACGGACGGAGGTGCTTCTGTTTGCGCTTGATCGCCGAAATGAGTCCCTTTCGCTGTCCATCCGGTAACGCTGTCTCGTCCGCCGATTGCATGGCGAATCAAGCTCGAACCCGACGACTCTTGGGAGAACTCTCTTGCGAAGTGGTCGCGTCGTTCCTGGACCTGTCGGTCGAAATCTCCCGTGCGCGGACGCTCAGCACCGCATATCCGGAACTGAGATCCTCCTTCTGAACGATCACGTGGTCGGGGACCTTCAGTTTCATGTTCGTAAAGTTCCAGATGGCGGTTATTCCGGCGTCAATGAGATCGTCCGCGACATCCTGCGCGTATGCGTTCGGAACGGTGAGGATCGCGAGCTTCACTCCCAGATCCCGGATAATCTTCGGCATTCGGTCGATCGAGTACACCGCAGTCTGATTCACCGTAGTTCCGATCTTCCGCTCATCAACGTCGAATGCCGCCCTGATATTCAGTCCGTGTTTGGGAAACTCAACGTATCCCATAAGGGCGGTGCCAAGGTGCCCCGCGCCAACGATAACGGCCGGAGTCTCGATATCCCACTGCAGGAACGAATTGATGGCCTGAATCAGCTCATCCACGGGAAAACCGATTCGCGGCTTTCCGACGATTCCGGTTACTGCGAGATCTTTTCGGACCTGTATCGGCTCCAGACCGAGTTCATCCGCGATAATCGTCCCCGAAATGAACTTCTTCCCTTCGCGCTCGGCCGCTTCTACGATATGAAGGTAGGAGGGGAGTCGTTTGATCGTCGGTAGACTTGCTAACTTGCTCGTTGACATTCCGGCCGCCAGTATAGCGCATGACGGTGGAATTTGTGTAGCGCAGTAGACATCGATGTAGCAGACATCGATAGTCGTATTCTCCAGAAGCTTCGATTGTGGTATTCTGGGCGGCGGTGCGACCGGTTCTCCTCGCAAGCCTTATCCTCTTCATCTCATCGATCTTCGTGGCTCCGCTCATGGCGGAATCGTCCTGGAGGTTCGTCGCCTCGGGGCGCATCGTGACCGACCCGGTCGTACTCGATTCCGGCGATGTGAGCTTCGCAGCCGACGATCGAAACCTGTACCGGCTTTCGTCCACCGGTGAGCTCCGTTGGAGGACACGCCTGCCGGAAAAGCCTGCGGGGCGACTCATCGCGCTCCACGATGAGTCTGTGCTCGTCGAACTTTCCGACCGACGGATAGAGCGGATAACGAGGTCCGGACGGCATTCATGGAGTCTGCGTTCGCCCGGCGAGAGGGTGACCTCAATCACGGCGAGCAATCTCGGGGTTATCTACCTCGCCTACGAAGGTGGCGGCATTCGAGCCGTGAACTACGCCGGACAGTCGCTGTGGGCACTGTCGGTGGGCGAATCGGTCGTCCATGGACCGTATATATCCGACAACGGATCGCTCGTTCTCATAACCGAGAGCGGAGAGTTACTCGTCCTCACTTCCGACGGAATGGTACTCGAGAGTTACGATATCGAGAAGACCCCTTCGTTGGCGGTCATGGGGTCCGACGGTGCGCTCGTAGTGGCCGACGAGGACAGACGAGAAATAGGCCGGATAGGCATTTCCGACGGAACGATTGAGCCCATAGCGGAGACAGACGGCTCGGTGAAGCGCCTGATAGTCGATTCTGACGGTGCGATAGCGTTCACAGATGAGCACAGTGAGCTCTACCGCGTGAACTCTTCGCAACCGCTGTCTCAGGTCGAAGGAGGTGCCGCCGGAACCGGCGACGGAGGCTTCGTCGTAACGGAGGAGCCCGGTGTCGTGCGAGTCATCGACCACGAAGGAGAGACGGTAGTCCGAATGCATGTCGGCGGAGGAGGAGCGCTCGGTGCGCCGGTCATTGGCGTTGGTGGCCATATCGCCGTAGCAGGCCGGGACGAAGATTGGGTCGTGTACGGTCTGAAGATCGATCCGGTGAGCGTGCCCGCCTGGGCGAATGCCGGTGGATCGGCCCGTAACGACGGGCGGATATTCGAAGTCGGCGCTCCGGCACGCAACGAGCTGCGAAACCGGCGAGACTACCGCGTGCGTTCCGACATGATTCGTGCAGGTGGTGACTCGGAGTCCGAACAGGTGCTCTCGGATATCGAAGCACGGCTCGACGATGGTGATCTGCGTGGTGCGCTCGCCTGGGTAAGTACTTTGCTGATCGAAGTCACCGGCATCGATGCTACCTCACGCGACCCGCGACGGGTTGCGCCGGATATTGCATCCCGTGCGTATATGGCGATGGGGCGCGTGGGTGATCTGACAGCACTCCGGGGATTGGAGCTTGCCGCCTCCCGCGCCGACGACTCTACGGAGTTGCAGGCGATCATGCGAGGGTTTTCCAGTCTTGGGTTTTCCGATCGGGTGCCGCGCGGTGTCCTGATATCGGAGATCTACGATCGGGTCGGCGGCCCCGGTGCCTCGGTCGCGACCGATGAGGCGTTTCTCGCCGCGTCCGAGGAGCTATGGCGGCAGGGGGCTCGGCTTCCGAGAGTGCTGATCGAGATGCTCTCATACCTCCCGCGAAGCGGTGCTACGGAGCAGGTCCGGGGTCGTGCACGGGGCCTCCTGGCTCGTGTGGCTATCGAAAACCGAACAGTTGTTCCGGTGGCAATACGTTCAGGAGAAGATTAGATGAGTGAACGTAGATTGAATGCGACTCGATGTGGTACGCGGTGTGGTGCATTGGCTCTCGCCTCACTGGCGCTCCTTCTCTTCGCGGTGTCGGCCGGCGCGCTCGACGTCGCCGAGGACGAGCTGCACCGAGCGGATGACGTGGACATCGAGTTTACGAACTACGAGGGTCCGGTGTCGGTGGCCGAGAGCGTGGAGATGATCGAATCGATCGGGCGCTATCTCGGTGATCCTCCTCCCGGCGTGGGGGAGTCCCGAGAGTACTTCGCTCGCTATCGCATAGTGCGGGCCGTGGATCCGGAAACTCCGACCGGTCTCGACGCCGATATTCTCCTGATCCTGGAGGGAGCACGAGTCGACCACATTCGTAACGTGCGGCTGATTCTCTCCGGCTATCTGCAGCAGGCGCATGATTACAACCAGTCGCAGGCAGCACTCATCGCGGAGTTGGCGACGATCTATAACGCACTCTACCGCGGAGATCTCGCCAATTTCGAAGATCGTTACAAGGAAACCGTGGTCGAGAACCTGACCGCCGAGCGGGTAGGCCTATCGACGCACTACAGCGAATGGCCGGGCGGGACCGAGCTCGTCATCCCGCTTCGAAGCGATGTTGCGGCCGTAGATCCGTTCCTACTCGCCGACGAGGAGGTGATCGAGGAACTTCGGCGTCGCGATGACATGGGCATCTCCCTTCGGACGGCGCTCATCGACCTCATGGAAGATGTGGTGGCTGCTGCTCGAGAGCGGATGCGCGAGGAACGGGAGCTCTTCGCCGCCGAGCTCGAAGAACTCGAAGACCGCGAGCGGGAAATGCTCGAAGAGCGTGAGCGGCTCGATGATCTCGATGAGGAAGAGCGCGAGGAAATCGAGCAACGGGTTGAACAGGAGGAGATCGACATCGCCGAGCGTACCGCCGAGCTCGAAGAACGAGCACGGGTCATCGCCGAGCGCGAGGCCGAAGTCACCGAGATGGAGGAACGGGTCCAGGAAGAGCGGGATGCCGTCGCCGAAGACCTCGACGAGGTGATGGATGATGACGAGGTGGTCGTTACCGAGCAGGTTTTCCCTGACGAGGAGACGGTTGTCGTGATCGAGGCCGAAGAGCGGGACGGCGGGCGCAGCGGGCGGCTGGTACGGCTCAATCGGGCCGACGGATCGGTCGAGACTCGCTCCGACATCGATCGAATCGCATCTACTCGGCTGATAACGCTTTCCGGTGACTTTCTCGTCAGCCGGCGAGTGGACGACTCGGAGGGAGTTCTGTTGCGAGTCGATTCGGACGAGCTCACCGTTTCCTTCGAGTCGGAGTCACGCGTATTCGCTGAGTCGTACATCGCGATCAGCGACGAATCGGTGTATTCGGTCGTCCATCTGAGCGAGACGTGGCGCCTCGGGCGATTCGATGAGGATCTCGAGCAGGTAGCCGTGTCGGATATCGAGATTAGTCCGGATACATTTATATATGTCGACGGCGGCATAGTAATAGCACAAGGTCGGGACGGTGCGTTTCACGTGCTCGATGCGGAGACGCTTCAATAGAGTTGTGGGAGTATGGGGAAAAAAGTGAATCCATTCAGCGGGAGAACGATTCAGGTTGTGCGGGATTTGAGCATCGACGAGCAATTGTATCTTTACGATACCGCACGTGAGATCAAGAACGCGCTTCGGACGAAAACGGATGTCGACCGGTTCCGAATAAACGACCCCGACGTCGGAGTCTATCTGCTGTTTCTCGAGGACTCAACGAGAACGAAGGAGAGTTTCCGGAATGCGGGGAAGTTTCATGCGGTCCGAGTCAACGACTTCAGCGCACAAGGGTCGAGTATACGGAAGAAAGAGAGCGTGACCGATACGGTCAAAATGCTCTATGGCTACAACTCCCGGAGCATTTTTATCCTTCGAACTCCGATGGAAGGCGTGTGTCGATGGCTCGAGCGGGAAATGCAGTACTACGCGCAGAAGCATGATCTCGCTCCTGCGAGCTTCATTAATGCCGGAGACGGTCGGCACGAGCACCCTACCCAGGAGTTCCTCGACGAGTTCAGTTTCCTCGAACAGACCGGCTGGGATCGCAGCAGAATACATGTTGCGCTCGTAGGAGACCTCTTTCACGGAAGAACAGTCCACTCGAAAGTTGACGGATTGCGCGTCTTCGAGGAGGTGCATGTCGATCTCGTGGCACCTGACGAGCTCGCGATGCCGGCGCACTACATCGAGCAGATGGAGCATCACGGTTTTCACCTCCGGTTCTTCGATTCGATCGAGGCGTATCTGAGGCAGGATCGGATCGCCACAAGCTGGTACTTCACCCGCTTGCAGTTGGAGCGCATGGGCGATCGGCTGCTCGAGAAAGCGGATGCGTTGAGAGACGCGGTGACCTTTCGGAGGGAGTTCGTGAGCCGAGTTCCGGAGGGCACCCGCTTCTTCCACCCGCTGCCGAGACACAGTGCGACTCCCACGATCCCATCCTTTCTCGACCGTACACGGTTGAATGGGTGGGACGAGCAGAGTATGAACGGCTACTTCACCCGAATCGCGCAAATCGGTTTGCTTTCCGGGCATCTCGGCGGCGATTTCCGCGGGAACGCTCAGACCTGGCCCGATCTGCCTGATGACTTCATCGAGCAGGCCCCGGCTCGTCCCAAGTCCAAGCCGGACTACAAGATCGGAATCAAACCGGTCGAATCAGGAATTGTCATCGATCACATCGGGCGTGGGAAAGATGTCGGGGCGATCTGGAAACACATCACGAAGATTCGTTCGATACTGCGACTCCATGTCGTAAGCTCGCAAGGTGTGTTTCCGTCGGCTCGCGACGATAGCTCGTATAAGGGGTTGGTATCGATTCCGAATATCGAACCGTTCGACGAACGAACTATCAAGATGCTCGGTGCCATTGCGCCGGGTTGCACGGTGAATGTCATTTCCGACGGCGCGGTGCAACAGAAGTACCGGCTTCGAACGCCGCGCCGGGTATATGACTTCGACGAAATATCATGCAGCAATGAGGCGTGTGTGTCCCACCAGGACAACCATGAGAATGCGATTCCTGAGTTCCGCCGTAGAAGCGACACGACGTTCGTCTGTCTCTATTGCGAGCGGCCGCACGACTTCCAGGAGATCTGGCGAACCGACGAGGCCTGATAGGAAGAAATCGAGGCGAATCCCCGGCTAACGACCCGGAAGCCGGAAAATACGGCGAAAGAGACCCCTCAACCAGCGGAAGAACCGTCTTACCGGACCGGGGTTGCGTATGCTGTCGAGTCTACCGTACGCCTCGCCGAGTTCATCGGTACTCAGCGCCTTCCGATGGGTGTTCTCCGCGATTTCCATCTCGAGCAGGCTCGCCTCGTCTTCCTCGTCCATCACGCGGACAGTAATCGAAGTCCAGCCCAGCTCGCGAGCAGACTCGAGGCGGCGATGGCCGGCAATCAGCTCGTTATTGGAGTTGATCACCACCGGATTCATGAGTCCGTGCGTTCGCATGCTCTCTTTCAGCGCCGTGAGGTCACCGAGATCGCGACGGACGCGCTTACGCACTACAACATCGTCGATAGGTAATTGCATCGCGTTCAGTCGAGCAACGGATTTCCGTCGTCGTCCTCCTCGGTAGTGTCGAGAAACTCATCAACCTGCAGATCGTCGAGTTGGGATTCCAGTTCTTCGTCGGTCGGCATACGAGCGTCGGTAGCGTCCGCTCCCTGCAGCACCTCGTCGATGGTCGGTATGACCTGGTCCATTTCGGAGCGAGCGGGAAGTAGCCCGTAGCTGGAGGCGCTGTCTCTCAGTCGAGACACTTGTCGTTCCTGATCGGCCAATCGTTGTTGGTCGTCTCTGGCGTACTCGGTAGGCTCTGTTCCGGATATGAAGATCTCTTCGCGGGTCGGTCCGGTATAATCGTCGGCGGCGAGAAGACCTGATTCGGCCGAGATCTTGACCTCCGTCAAGCCGTCTTCCGGACGATCGAACTCGAGATCGTCGAGGCCGGCGTGAATCTCGTTCATATAACCGGTCCAAACCGGACCGGCAAGCGCAGCACCGTACTGACTCGTGCCGAGACTCCTGCCACCGCGATCGAAGCCGTACCAGATCGTCGACGTATACTTCGGTGAGTACCCGACGACCCAGCCGTCCGACCAGTTCTGCGTCGTGCCCGATTTCGCCGCCATCGGTCCATCGGGTGAATTGGCCCTCAGCGTCCCGGTCTCGAAGGCGTCCTTCAGGAGATCGGTCATGATGTAGGCGGCCTGCGGACTCACGATCTGGTTATCGGGACCGCGTCTTCGCTGCTCGACGCGCAGATCACGTTCCGGCTCGGCCACGATGTCACCGCTCTGATTCTCCACATAGCGGACGGCGAGCGGATCAACCTGCATTCCGTTGTTGGGGAAAGTTGCGTACGCTCGGGTCATCTCGAGCGGACTGACCGAGCTCACTCCGAGTGCAACAGGATATCGTCGTTCGAGGCCGCGACTTGCCATATCATCGGAATCGATACCGAGCAGACGCGCGGAGGTGTCGAGGGCGTCGGTGAAGCCGACACGGTGGAACACCCGCACAGCCGGTATATTGAGAGACCGGGAGAGCGCCTGGCGGGCGAGCACCGGTCCGAACCAGTTGCCGGCATAGTTACGCGGCTGATAGGACGATCCGTCGTCGTTGCGGAAGACTACCGGCGAATCGTAGAGCAGCGTCGCGGGAGTGATCGCTCCGCTTTCTATTGCGGCAGCGTAGTAGAGCGACTTAAACGCCGACCCCGGTGTTCGGCGTCCCGACACCGCGCGATTCAGCTGGTCGATTCGCTCGAACTGGGCACCACCGATCATCGCCGTGATGTATCCGGTCTCGTTCTCCATGGTCACCAGTGCGCCTTGCACGTTCTCCCGGGTGGTATCCTGACGGCGGTGGATCTGCGACATGCGGACGGCGTTATACAGGCCGTCCTGCGCCGTGGAGTCGAACATGAGACTCGTTACGGCGAGGAGCGGATCGATGTGTTCGTCATAGTAGCTGCGAGCTTCCTGCTGGTTCCGTGCGCCGGAAACCTGCAGATCGGGAATATCGAAGCTCAGGGCCATGACATCCAGAATCGGTATCACGTCACCGGCGCGTTCGAGCGCCCGCTCGCGGGCGTCGCGGACCGACTGGTTCGCCCGATCAATGCCTTCACGTAGATAGCGTTCACCGGCGTGTTGGTGATCGAGATCGAGGGTGGTGTGAACGATGTATCCGGCACGGTTAATGTCGACCGGCCGCCCGAGGAGAATATCGCCTTCCAGCTGACCGCGAACATACTCGCTGAAATAAGGGGCCTCGTCCTCACGGTCAAGAAAAGCGGTTGATGCGCTCGAACGCGTGAAGTCGTAGTTCGTCCAATACTCTTCGAACGAGTAATCGGCCTCCTCCTGACTGATGAAGTCCGCCCTCGCCATACTGTTGAGTATCGTCCGCTGCATTGTCCGGGCACGTTGAGGGTTATTCAGCGGCGAATAGCGCGACGGATTCGCCAGCTGGATCACGAGCATTACCGATTCCGCCGGTGTCAGTTCGCGGGCGGAGTGGCCGAAGTAGAATTGACTCGCCGCCTCCACCCCGTAGGTGTTATGCCCGAAGTACATCCGATTGAGGTAGACTTCGAGTATCTCATGCTTCGTCCAGCTACGCTCCAGTTGGAATGCCCACCAGAGCTCACGGATCTTCCGTGCGATCGTGATATCATCCCGGTCGTCGAACATGTGGCCGGCAAGCTGCTGGGTCAAGGTGCTGCCACCGGAAAAGTATTGTCCGGTAACGATATTCCACGCGGCGCTCACCGTGCCGCGCAAACTGAATCCGTTGTGCTGGAAGAAATCTCGATCCTCCCGAACGATCAGTGCGTATACGAGATGGCGCGGAAGTTCGTCGAGAGTAACGAGATCGCGCCGTTCGGCGGAGAAGAACTCGGTTATCAGCCGACCATGTCTGTCCAGAACCTGACTCGGGAGGGCAAGCTCGCCGTCCGCGTATTCGTCGAGAGCTCGAATATTCTGAGTTGATGCGATAGCGAGCCCGAGCCCGACACCGACAGCGATCGCCGTGAGCGCCGCGAGGCCAACGAGCACATTTATCAGCATTTTGCGACTACGCGGAAGGTTCATGTTTCGAAGGTACGTGCGCCTCTAACCTTTGTCAAGACAAGCAACTGCATGCACAACTCTGCCGCCGCGAAGCGAGTAGGGCCAGCTGCCGTGGACCCCCACTCGTGCACTTTTCGCGGCCATCAGAAAAAAAGGGCCGGCTCTGCAGAACCGGCCCAACCGTTCGGTTGTCGACGTGCAATAGTAAACTGGGAGGGGAACTAAAGCAGCCGACATGTAGATTATCGTCTAGCGACGATAATCCTTAACTAAATTGTTACTCCGAATTCGTATAGAAAGCAAGGGTAATTCAACGGAATGGCCAATCTATTCCTGCAATGCGCCGGTCTCGTGTTCGAGTTCGATCTGGAGGTCGAGCACTAACCGGTATTCCTCGCCTGATTCAACGGAAATCGAGCGAGAAACCGTTCTGTCGCCGATACGAAACTGGACTTCGTGCTCTCCCGGCTCGACTTCTATATGGGTTCCGAGTCGATTCGCCACGATAGAACGATTGAGAAAAACCTGCGTCCCGCGCGGTGCGTCGAGAAAGAGCGTGGCCGGACGTTCCTCCAGTTCAATAGTGAGCGTCCGGGCCTGTCCCTCTTCAACGGCATGTGTCAGATTTTTCGCGCGGAAACGGGACGATTCCAGGCGAATCTGACGGAAGCCCGGCTCCGAGTAAAAGGGTGTTGATGTGAGCTCTTCGTCGTCGACATAGAGTGTCGTTTCGGCCAGTTCGTCCAGAGAGATCTCGTTACCCTCCGGATCGACAAACTCGAGGGCCAGTTCCCCGACACCGCGTGAGACCGGTTCGACTCGTACGCTCAGTCGCTGGGCGCTGAGGTCATCCGGCAGTCCCTTGCCGACTGGAATGAAGGTCAGGGCAATCGGATACTCATCGACAACAGGAGGTGTGTCGACTCGGCGGTAGCCGGCCGGTGCACGGTGCGAGTCTCTGCTGATGGGAACCTCGAGACGCACACGGCTTTCACTGACAAGCGGCTGAAAATGGAGTCGGCGTCCTTGGGTGTTGAGTGCACCGAGCCCCGGGTCGTCGTCGACCAACGCCCCGTAAAGCAGGGCAGCGATCGTGATATCCGCCCGCTCCGAGATCGCCTCAGGCAGCTGCACGGTGATCTCCAGTGCATCGACGAATCGATGGTGATCGATATCCAGCATGACGATATCGGCAGGAGCAAGCTCGTAATCGATCTTCTCGAGTGAGCCGGCCCTGAACGTGTGCACATCCACCACGTTACCGTGAACCGACTCGAACGCCGACACGAATGACGTCACGGCGAGGAGAATGAGTATGGAAAGTACGAATCTCTTCACGACGTTCATGTATCAACGTCCCGGGATGAATCGGCTTGGATCGCGCGCCTCTCCACGCACCCGTATCTCGAAATGCAGATGCGGACCGGTACTCAATCCGGTGCTACCGACGGAGCCGATGATCCGCCCGGCATGAACCCGGCCCCCGGATTCTACTGCAATATCGAGCAAATGCCCATAGAAGCTCGTAAAAACTTCATCGTGTTCCAGAATGACGTAGTT